>JAGQHR010000850.1 GCA_020431745.1 Candidatus Eiseniibacteriota bacterium | reverse complement strand
AACCACACGGTCCAGTAGTCCTCGGCCTTGCACCATGGGCGCACCGTGAGATTCACCGATGAATCCGCCATCTCGAACACCCCGACGTGAGGGACGGTATCCTTCAAGACACACGGATGCTCCTGCAGGATCTTCATCAGGATGTTGCGCGCCTTGACCGTGTCATCGCCATAGCTGATGCCGGCGGTGAGATCGACGCGGCGCGTTCCGTTGCCGTTGACGTTATTGATGACGCCGGAGGTCAAGGTGGCATTGGGAATGATGATCCGCTGGTTGTCGAGAGTGTTCATGGTGGTGACGAAGAGCCCGATTTCCTTGACGATCCCGAGGTAGCCATTGGTCTCGACCATATCTCCCACCTCAACGGGACGGAACACCAGGAGCAGCACGCCCGCCGCGAAGTTCGAAAGCGACCCCTGGAGCGCAAACCCGACGGCAAAGCCCGCGGCGCCCAGGATGGCCACGAAGGACGTGGTCTGGATCCCGAACTTCGCCAAGGCGGCCACGACCTCGAAAGCGAGGATCGCGGTCTGCGCGAGGCGAACGAGGAAACCCTGCAAGGATGGGTCCATCCTCCCTCGCTTGAAGGTCTTCCGCAACGTCGACCCCACGATGTTGGATGCGATCTTCCCCGCGATCAGGATCAGCACCGCTCCGATGACCTGCAATCCATACTGCGTCACCCACGGCACGATCACATCCACGGTCCGCTGCAATGCCTCTGGCTCCATCTTTCCTCCTGCGCACGAGACGCCCGGGCGCACGCGTGCGGTCGTCTTCCGGGTGGGAGTGGCGGATCCGCTGATCGGCGGACCCGGAGTCGGCGGGCGGGATCATACCGGGGCCGGCACACCCGGCGCGCTCAATTGTGTGGACGAAACCGCCCGGTGGGGCCGGGGGCGACGGCCGCCCCGAGTCCGTTCAGATCTCGTTCTTGCGGATGCAGGCCACCAGGTGGGTCGAGTCATCGGTCCCGCTGAACGGCTCGAGCGGGGGAATGTCCTTCTTGCACGCCTCGATCGCGAACGGACAGCGCGGGTGGAAGGCGCATCCCGATGGCGGGTTCACCGGGCTCGGAATCTCTCCCTGGATCGGCACGTGCGTCCGCCGACGCCGCGGATCGGGTTGCGGTACGGATTCCAGCAACGCCCGGGTGTAGGGATGGGTCGGGCGGCTGAAGATCGTCTCCTTCTTGGCCTTCTCGACGATGCGACCGAGGTACATGATCGCGACCGAATCCGAGATGTACTCCACGACGGAAAGGTCGTGCGAGATGAAGAGGTAGGTCAGTCCGAGCTGCCTCTGCAGGTGCACCATCAGGTTGATGACCTGCGCCTGCACGGAGACATCGAGCGCCGAGACCGGCTCGTCCGCGATGATGATGTCCGGATCGAGGGCGAGCGCGCGGGCGATTCCCACCCGCTGACGCTGACCTCCGGAGAACTCGTGCGGATAGCGGTTGATGACCTCTTCCTTGAGCCCCACGGCCTGGCAGAGGTCACGGACTTTCTTCTCCCGCTCCGCCGGCGTGCCCACTTTGTGCACGTCGAGCGGCTCGCGGATGATCTCGCCCACGGGAAGGCGCGGATTGAGCGAGGAATAGGGGTCCTGGAAGATCATCTGGAGATCGCCGCGAAGCGCGAAGAGCTCGGACTTGGAGCAGTTCACCAGATCCTTGCCGCGATAGAGCACGCGTCCGCCCGTCGGCTCCTCGAGCCGCATGACGGTCCGGCCGAGGGTGGACTTCCCGCAGCCGCTCTCCCCGACCAGACCGAGGGTCTCGCCCGCCTGGAGGTCGAAGGAAACTCCCTGCACCGCCTTGACGTCTCCCTGCTTGGTGGAGAAGACGCCGCCCCGGATGGGATAGAACTTCTTCAGATCGTCGACCCGGAGGATCGGAGCCGTCGCCCCCGATCCGCCGGACCCTTTCGTGGGAGAGGCCTCGCTCACGTCGTTGTCTCCAGGGTCTTGGTCTCGAGAGGGAAGTGGCACGCCACCCCATGCCCGGGAGCGAGCTCGCGGAGCTTGGGATCTTCGACCCGGCAGCGATCCTGGACCCAACGGCAACGATCGGCGAATCGGCAACCCGTCGGTGGGTGGACGAGCGACGGAACGATGCCCTCGATGGTCGGCAGCGCCTGGGACTTGGTCTGCCC
>JAGQHR010000849.1 GCA_020431745.1 Candidatus Eiseniibacteriota bacterium | reverse complement strand
GATGATCCCGGCGATGAACCGGAAGACACGAACCCAGACGGAGGCGGCGATATGCCGAACGAAAAGCCTACGGCGGAAGAGCTGGCCGCGGCCGAAGCTCGCAAGGAGCTGGTCGAAGCCACGCTCGAGATCTGCCTGACGCAAGGTCGCATCACTCCGGCACAGGTCGAGACCCAGCGGGCGTTCGCCACCGAGCACTTGACGACTCTCCCCGCCATTCGTGCGTGGGGAAATCAGCTCAAGGCGTTGCCGACGCTGCCGGACGAGACCGAGCCGGAGGGTACGCAGAACAAGGGCGAGGGGAAGGATGCTTCCACCTCGAAGGATGGTGAGGACCCGCTCGCGAATCTGACCGGTGAGGAATGGCTCACGGCGCGTGCGGATCAGATCCTCAAGGAAAAGGGTTGGGATGAGGACCGCTTCGGGGATGCGATCACGCTCGCGTCGATCGAGTCTCCCGAGCAGTTTCAGACCTACGGGAAAGATGCTTTCCCCGTGGTCGCGTCCCGCAGCTCGAAGGAGGACTAAACCGCCATGGTGGCAGGTGCAGTCGACTACGGCGGCTATGATGTCACGTTCGCCTCGGGTGCGGCCGTCTCGCAGTACGGTTGCGTGAAGATCGGCTCGGCGGATATGACGGTCATCCAGACCGCCGCGGATACGGACATCTCGGTGGGCTTCGCGCAGACCGCGGCCACGGCCTCGGGCGAGTACGTGGAAGTCCGCCACTACGGTGTCACTCGTGCGATCGCTTCGGGAGCGATCTCTCGGGGAACCCGTGTCGCGCCGGATGCGTCCGGCAAGGTCAAGACCGCCGCGACGGGCGATCAGGTGTGCGGAATCGCATTGGAGGCCGCCGGTGCCAACAATGATCTGATCCGCGTCCTGATCGAGCGTTCGGTGGACATCATCGCGTAAGGAAAGGAGCCGACCATGCCGAAGCCTTCTGTTGGCTCCGTCCACCAGAACGCAGCCCTCGGGCGCGTGGCGATCGGGTATCGCAACCCGACCTACGTGCTCGGACATCCCACCAACGGGGTGTTTCCGTCCGTGTCGGTCAAGTTCGAGAACGATGACTACTACCTGTGGAATGCCGGAGAGATCTTCGGCAACGCCGCGGAAGTGGTCGCACCGGGTGGCCGTGCGCCGCGCGGTGGCTTCTCGCACACGACCGCATCGTACAAGCTCGAAGAGATCAAGTACTCGTGGGCGATCCCCGATCGAGTCCGTGACAACATGGACACGGCGATCATGGCGGATCTCTCGGCGACGCGGCGCTGCATGGACAAGATCCAGCTTTACAAGGAGCTGGAGATTGCGGGCATCCTGACCACCACGGGAAACTGGGGTGGCTCGGGCGATCCGGCCGTCAAGTGGGACGTGTACGGAACGGCAGTGCCGACGCGGAACGTCGAAGATGCTTCCGAAGCGGTCCGCCTCAAGTGCGGGATGCGCGCCAACACCGGCGTGCTTTCCATCACCTGGGCGCTGCACGCGATGCGCTCCGACGAGCTCCGGGACCTGATCCGATACACCGGCAATCCGCTCGGCTCGTTGGCTTCCTTCGAGACGCTGCGGATCGCCTTCAAGCTGCAACGCCTCCTGATCGTCGAGGCGATCTACAACAGTGCGAACCCGGGGCAGACCGCCTCGCTGGGCGATGTCATGGGTGCGCACATGTGGGTCGGCTACGTTCCGAATAACCCGATGATCGATGAACCCTCGGCGGGCTACACGTTCATCAAGGGCGGTCCGCGGGTCCGGACGTGGCGCGAGGATGCGGAGGAGCAGGACGTGGTCGAGGCCGCCTATCTCAACGTGACCAAGGTCACGGCGAGCGTGGCGGGCTACGTGATCACCAACCTGAACACGTGATCGATGCGCCATGCGGCGCTGCGATGGGCGTCGACGGGACTCGCTGATTAGGTGGGCACCCTCCGGTCAGCGGGTCCCTGAGCCCGACTCTCTCTCACCAGAAGGGGATTGGTCCGATGGCAACAGCTCGCAAGGTCCGCTACGAAGTTCTCCAGGATTTCGAGGTCGTGATCCGGGAGACCGGCAAGGTTCGCAAGTTCACCGCCGGGCGCACGGAGGAGATCGACTCCGATGATCCGGTGCTCATTCATCTGGACTCGAAACCGACGCTCTGTCGGAAGGT
>JAGQHR010000848.1 GCA_020431745.1 Candidatus Eiseniibacteriota bacterium | reverse complement strand
ACCAGATCGCGGACGTGCTGTCGAAATAGACATCCGCCGCTTCTCCCCAGGTGCTCCCGGCCGCGACCTGCTCCTGCAGGTACGGCACCTTGCTGTACATCCTCTCGAGAGCCGCGTCGGTCAGCCGTGTCGGTTGCGGCCTGGTGTGGATGCCGTCGATGATCAGCTCCCCGTCGCGATAGTCGATCTCGACGCCCCGATCGAAGAAAGGGATGGTGTCGTTGCCGACCCGAACCAGCAGCAGGTTGTCCCCGCGAATGGTGATGGTCTGCGGAAACTCGCACCCCGGGGGCAGGGCCTCGGGATCGATCTCCGGCCGCACCAGCGCGGAGTCCCCCACGGGCGGGAGCAGATCGAACCAAAAGGGGTGCGGCCGGCCCGCCTCGGCTCCGCCGGCCGACGAACACACGAGGAGCGCGCCGCAGCCGACCGCAGCGATCCACCGCCCCGCACGCGCGCTCATCCCCTGCCTCACCGGACGATGATGAGCCGTCCCGCCGCCTGCACCGCATCCGTCTGCAGACGGAGGAAGTATCCACCGGCCGGAAGCTCGCGCCCGTTCGCGTCGCGGCCGTCGAAGGCGATCTCGTGCAGTCCCGGCTCGAACCGGCCGTCCGCGATCTCGCGCACCATCCGACCTTCCGACGAATAGACGCGCACCCAACCGGTCGCCTCGTGCGAGAGCTCGAACGCGATGCGACCACCGGGCTGCCACGGGTTCGGCTGCGCATGGACCAGCGCGAGCGGCGGCGGATTGTCCCCGAGCGACCCTTCCGGGACCTCGACGATCTGGGCGTCCTCCACGCTGGTCCGCGTGTGCAACGTGAGCTGCTCCCCCTTCAGATAAATCCCGGTCTGCACCAAACGCTGATCGGCCGGAAGGCTCGCGCCGGACGGGAGCGTGATTGACCCCGCGATAGCGAACTGTACCGCGGGATGGAGGATGTCCGAGAGCGTCGCGGATCCGAAGATCTGCACGGTTCCCGGAA
The DNA here is from genome assembly GCA_020431745.1 of Candidatus Eiseniibacteriota bacterium. Lineage (GTDB taxonomy): Bacteria > Eisenbacteria > RBG-16-71-46 > CAIMUX01 > CAIMUX01 > JAGQHR01. The sequence goes on along the minus strand of JAGQHR010000848.1, from coordinate 1,171 downwards.
CATCGTTCTTGAGCGTGACGTCGAGCGCGATGTCGCGTCCCAAAGACAAGCCGACGAGGTCACCACGCGCCTCGGCCTGGAACGAGACGTCGAGATCGTTCACGCCGGTGCGTCCGAGAGAGAAGCTCCCGGACGCCGGGCCGTAGGACGATCCGAGCTGGACGGTTCCGCTCAGCGCGTCCCCCCCGATCTGGAAGATGCCGTTGGTCTCCGCGGGCGTCGCGAGGAGTGCGGTGATCAGCGCGGGAACGAGAAGCTCGGCGTCGGAGCCCAAGATCGGTGCGGGCGCCGCCACCATCTCCGCCTCGTTCGCGATGAACCAGGCGACGCCTTCGACATCCGCCGACGCCCCATCGAACTGGGCATCGATCGCCAGCGACTGCACGTCGTCGATGCGGCCGAAGATGACGTCGGGATCGCCGTCGCGGGCATCGGACCAGACCGAGAAGACCGCGCGGTCGTCGCAGATCGTCTCGACGTAGTCCCCGAAGTTCGGGGAGATGTTGGCCGGAACCCCGCACCACGCGACGGAGGTGTCCGACATCCGGCGATTGGGTCCCCAGTGCTGGCCGCCGTCCACCGACTGCGTGACGTAGAAGTCGCAGAGACTGTTGCCGCCGGTCGCCTTGCGGCGGTCGTACCAACCGACGCTCACGCGACCGTCGGGGCCGACCGTGACCTGCGGCCAGAACTGCTCGCTGACCCCTCCGTCGTCGTTCAAGCGGATGCGTGGTCCCCAGGTCTGTCCGTCGTCGTCGGAGTAGCGGAGGTAGGCATCGAAGTTGCCCGGACTTCCGTCCGGATACGCGACATAGACGCGCCCGCGATACGGTCCATCGGAACGATCGACCGCGGCGGAAGGCCAGTTGGGATTGATGCTGCGATTGAAGCATTGCGGCGACTGCCCCGCGCCCGACCCCAACTGATCGACTTGCGAGCGGGGCCCGGCCCAGGTCGCGCCGCCATCGGACGAGTAACGGACGTAGATCCGTCCGTTCGCCGCGGCGACGGGTTCGACCCACGATACGTAGACTCCGCCGTCGACTCCCACGGCGGGGTAGTAGCCGTTGGACGATGCGTTGACGGTGGTGGCGGGGGCCCAAGTGAGTCCGCGATCGTCCGAGTGCGTGATGCGTCCGTTTCCGCCTGTGATGTAGGTCAGGTAGATGCG
>JAGQHR010000847.1 GCA_020431745.1 Candidatus Eiseniibacteriota bacterium | reverse complement strand
GATCGCCTTGCGGATTCGCTCGGGCTAGGGCGTGTTCCTACCCTTCGATGTGCAATCCGGGCACTGCAACGAGCGACTCGTAGGGCTCCATCTCGGAACAATCCGGCCACTGCGCACGGAGGATCGCGCCCGACGACAAACACGCTTCCCGCAGGAGCACCAGCATGTCGTGCTCGTGAGCCAGCTCGGTCAAGTGGTCGAGCCCGGCGAGGATCCGTTGCCGGATCGTCGAACGACCCCAAGACACGTCCTCGTCCGCGACGCGCGGAAGGAACGCCAACAAGCCCGCGAGCCATCCAGCGCTCGCTGCAGCGATCGCGGAGCGGTAGCGCAGGTCGTCCTCGACGGCGGGGCAGAAGCGGGCGAGCTCGGAACGGTACGTCCGCTGCAGCGCGCGGCGCAGCTCGCGGGGCAGGGTCCGCGCCCAGACACTGTGCAGATACCGAATGCACGGGAACGTCCCGTCCAGCAAGGCGTGCCGGAATCCCGCCGTCTCGAAGTCGATGAAGACGATCCGCCCATCCGGCGGGCGTTCGACCCACATCGAGTTGGCCGGTGTCCCATCGCCGTGCGTGAACGCGAGAAACTCCCTCGGTTCGGCGAGCTCGGCCCGGGCCGCGGCAATCTCCCGCTCCATTCCCGGAGTGACCGCGCAGCCGATCTCTGCGAATCGCTCCGGCAGATCGCGCAGGACCTCGTCGATCCGGTGGATCTTGTGCCGGGTCGGCGGGGTCGGTGGATAGGCCGACCGGATGGCGGCGAACCGGGTCGCCGCGGCTGCTCCGAGCGTCGCACCGTGGAGACGCGCCAGCGATCGTTGCATCTCGTGCAGCGCCCGCTCGGCCCGATCGCGATCAGCCTCCCCGAGGATTCTCCCGACGAGACACGATTCGACTCCCAGGTCCTCCATCGCGAGGATCGATGCGTCCTCCGCGCAGCCGTAGATGCGCGGTACGAGATCGGCGGTTCCCTCGCGTTCGCGCAGAAACTCCAGCGCGGCCCGTTCGAGATGGAGCCAATCCCCGGGCAGCTGCGGGACTTTCAGAATGATGGTTGGGGGAAGGCCACCGTCAGGCGCCAGGAACGCCCGATAGATGCAGTGCTGGGCCTCGGGGTAGTCGACGATCGGTTCGATCCGGTCGATCCGGACGGACCTGCCGAGAGCGGTCGCGAGCAACGAACGGGCCGACCGGGCGGCCCGTTCCGAGAGTGTTTCCGGATCCGACGCCACTCAGTCGGGATTGGTCGCGAAGACGGTGAGGTCGGTCACGAATCCCCGGTTGTCCATCTCGAGAACGCTCAGGACCGCATGGGCGATTTCGATCGCGCGGAGCTTGCGCTGGCTCGGCGATTGACCTCTGCCGGAGACGCTCGCGAACTCCGTCAGGACCTCGCTCGGATTGATTTGGGTCACGCGGAGGTTGTACTGACGGAGCTCCGACCGCCAGGATTGGGGCATCCCGCCGAGTGCGCACTTGGTCGCCACATAGGCCGTGCCGCCGGAGAATCCGCGCAGTCCCGCCGTCGACGAGATGTTGATGATATTGCCGGTATTGCGGCTGATGAAGTAGCGGGCCGACTCGCGCGCCATCAGCATCGCGCCGAAGACGTTCGTTGCCATGACCTCCTGGAAGTCGGAAAGCTCCAGATCGAGCAGGGAAGCGAATCGGCCCCAGCCGGCGTTGTTCACGAGGACGTTGTAGTCCCCGAACTCGTCGATGACGGCGCGCACCATTCGCGTCGCGTCGTCTTCCTTGCCGACGTCTCCCGGAACCGCGAGCGCACCGATCTCTTCGGCCGCTTTCCGTAGCACGTCCTCCCGGCGTCCGGAGATCGCGACCTGCGCGCCCTTCTCCTTGAGCATGCGCGCCGTCGCCAGCCCGATCCCGGTCCCACCACCGGTCACCAACGCCTTCACTTCCCCGATCTGCATGCCCCTCTCCTCCTTGTGTCCGTGTGCAGCCTGGACTCGTGTCTCCAGGAGACACTATACCGCACGGTCGCAAGAACTGCGGGCCGGCCCACGCGCGTCTGTGACCAGATCGCACTTCGGGGATTTCGGGCCGGCCCACACCGGTGAGGATCGTGCACATCGAAGTGAGGCGCCTCCTCCGGGCGCGAGCGAAGCGACGCGCGCCCCCCTCGTCAACAGGGGCCAGCG
>JAGQHR010000084.1 GCA_020431745.1 Candidatus Eiseniibacteriota bacterium | reverse complement strand
CGCAACGGGCTCTCGAGTCGAGGACGAGCGATGACCGCACCATCGATGGCGTTCGTGTCCGGTCCCGCGCTCTCCCGGTGGGTCGCGCTTTGGCGTGGCCTCGGCCAGGGACTGGTGCCGCCGCAGTGTCCCGCGTGCTTCTCCCGGATCACCACGCGCGGGAGGCTCTGCCTGACGTGCGCTCGGACGCTCGAGGACGAGGGAGGCCCGACACGCGTCGAGCTGGATGCGCTTTCCGTCCATGCGGCGGGATCGTTCTCCGGGATCTGGGCCGAGGTCGTGCGCTCGTACAAAGAGGATCCGTCCGGAGGCGTGCCGGGCGTGGTGCTTCCCCGTTTCGAGGCCCTGCTGCGCGATCGGATCCACGACGACGATCCGATCCTCGTCCCCGTGCCGATGGCCCCGGTACGTCGCCGGGAGCGAGGGTTTTCTCCCGTCGAGACGCTCGCTCGAGCGGTGGCCGCGCGGATCGGTTGGAGGTGCGAGCTCGCGTGGATCCGCCGGACCCGGTACCGGCGCCCCCTGCGCGGGCTTTCCGCCGCGGAACGACGGACCGAGATGCACCGGGCCGTCGAACCGACCCTTCGGGGGGCGCGCGCGCTGGTCCGGATTGCGGACGCCGGGGCCGTGGTGGTCCTGATCGACGACGTTCTCACCACGGGCAGCACGCTCTCCGCCTGCGCCGGGGCGTTGCGAACGGCCGCGGGGGAGGGACTCCGGGTCGAGGCCGCGGTGCTCGGGGCCACCCCGGTTTCCGCGTAGGCTCCGAAACGGGGCGCTTTCAGCTGGTTCGGAAAGCTGATATACCCGCATCTGCCGAACCGGGCTCGGGGTGACCGGGCCCGGTCCGCCCGTATTGCTGCCGGAGCAGTCGGCGCGCCGCAAGGAGCCGCGCGCCGCCCTCCGGATGGGGGCCACGAGATCGGAGCCTCGCGGATCGAGGCCGGGATCAGAGATCGCACCCGCCGACAGGCGGGTCGGGATGAGGGAATGTACAAAGAAATCGTCATCAATGCGGATCCCAGCGAGACCCGCATCGCCGTGCTCGAAGATGCCAAGCTCGTCGAGCTCTTCGTGGAGCGGGAGGAAGAGCGACGCCTGGTCGGCGACATCTACAAGGGACAGGTCAACGCCGTGCTGCCGGGAATCCAGGCCGCCTTTCTCGACGTCGGGCTCTCGCGCACCGCGTTCCTCCACGCATCGGATCTCCTGGAGTCGATCATCGATTTCGAGGGCTTCGACCTCGAGGACTCTGCGGGAGCGCGGTCGTCCGATCCTCGACAGGAGCTGAACATTCAGGATCACCTCAAGAAGGGCCAGGAGGTGATGGTCCAGGTGATCAAGGAGCCGATCGGAACCAAGGGGCCCAAGGTTTCCTGCCGGCTCTCCCTGCCCGGGCGGTATCTGGTCCTGATGCCCGGGCTCAAGCATGCCGGCGTGTCGCGCAAGATCGTCGATCGCGACGAACGCAGCCGCCTGAAGAAGATCCTCACCGAGCTTCGGCCCAGTCATGCCGGCCTCATCTGCCGGACGGCAGCGGAGGGACGCAGCCGCAAGGAGCTGGAGGCCGACGTCGAGTATCTGGTCGGCCTGTGGAAGGAGATCGAGGAGAGCTCCACGTCCTTGGAGGCGCCCGCGCTCATCCACCGCGACATCGAGATGATGACCGGTCTGATCCGCGACCTCATGACCGAGGACGTCTCGCGCATCACCATCGACTCCCGGGCCGCGTACACGCAGATCGTCAACTATCTGAAGGCGTTCTCGCCGGAGCTGAAGAACCGGGTCAAGCTCTACAAGGGAGACGGGCCGATCTTCGACGAGTACGGCATCGAGGCGGAGATCGAGAAGACGCTCGACCGCAAAGTGTGGCTGAAGAAGGGAGGCTATCTCATCATCGACCACACCGAAGCGCTGGTGGCGATCGACGTCAACACCGGCCGCTTCACCGGCAAGAAGAATCAGGAGGACACGATCCTCAAGACGAACCTCGAGGCGGCGGAAGAGATCGCGCGGCAGCTACGACTGCGCGATCTGGGCGGGATCGTCGTCTGCGACTTCATCGACATGGAGGAGGAGAGCTCCAAGAAGCAGGTGCTCGAGACCTTCCGCAACGCGCTCAAGCGGGATCGGGCCCGCACCAAGATCTTCCCGATCTCCGAGCTCGGTCTCATCGAGATGACCCGCCAGCGCGAGCGCGAGTCGCTCTTCCATTACTTCACCGACACCTGTCCCACCTGCGGCGGAAGCGGTCAGGTGCTCTCGCACAAGTCGGTGACGCTCAAGGTCGAACGGACGGTGCGGCGGGTCGGGGCGCACACCAAGGAGAAGATGATCCAGCTCAAGGTTCATCCGGACCTCGCGACGTACCTGTTCGATCGTTCGGCCCGACTCGAGGAGCTGGAAAAGGAGCACGGGGTGCGTGTCGACATCCGCGAGGATCCGCGGCTCCGTCGCGACGACGTACGCCTGTTCTTCCCCCGTCTCAAGAAGGACGTCACGGAGCAGTACCTCTAGGTCCCGCGGCGGGTTTTCCGGGCAACCCCGTCCGGTCCCGCTCCGTAGCGTGCCCTGGACCGTGAGGCGCCCGAACGGAGCCGCATCCTCCGACTCGGGACCCTCCGTTATCCGGGGAGGTCATCGATGAACGCTCGATGGATCCGCTCGCGACGAGCGGGAGTGATCGCGGCATGCCTGGGGATCGCCGCGGCGAGTGGGGCTTCTGCCGCCTCGATCGGTCTTCCCAGCTCCGAGGCCGGCCTCGGCCTGGGGAATTCCCGCGAATTCCGAGGCTTGCGGCTCAACTGGAGCGACCATCGGGTCCGTTCCGTCGATGGGATCAACCTCACGTTCTGGAAGCCCGGATCCAACGACCGGTTCGCCATGGACGGAATCGCACTGGGTCTCTACGGACCGGGGGTCGGACAGCTCCACGGAATCGGTGCCGGGCTCATCGGAATCGAGGCGGGCCGTTCCACGGGCATCCTGGTGGCCGGGATCGGTGTCGCCGGGGGGGACCTCACCGGTATCGAGGCCGCCGGAATCGCGGTTGCGAGCGACGGGTGGATGCGGGGTCTCCAGGTCGCCGGAATCGCCATTGCCTCCGACGACGCGATGGACGGAGTTTCCGTGGCAGGGATCGCCTGCGCCGCCGACGGCCCGATGCGGGGAGTGCAGGTCGCGGGGATCGGGCTGGCTTCCGACGGGTCCATGACCGGAATGGGCATCGCCGGCATCGGGATGGCGGCGGACGCGTCCATGTACGGGATTCACGTCGCCGGAATCGGCATGGCGGCGGATGGTGCGATGCAGGGCATCCACCTCGCGGGGATCGGGCTGGCGGCCGACGAGGAGATCGTAGGCCTCCAAATCGCCGGGCTCGGCATCGCGGCGGACGACGGAATCACGGGAGTTTCGGTGGCCGGCCTGGGAGTCGCGAGCGACGAGACCATGCGGGGGCTGTCGGTCGCCGGTCTGGGTGTCGCCGCCGAGCGAGCGGAGGGAATCCAAATCGCCGGGGGGAGCCTGCGGGGACGCGATCTGGTCGGGCTCAATCTGGCGGGCGCGTACGTTCGATCCGAGTCCTCGGTCGGGTTCACCGCCGCCGTCTACAACCGCGCGGAAGATGCGCGGGGACTCATGCTCGGGATCGTGAATTGGACCGACTCTCTGCGCGGGGTCCAGATCGGCGTGGTCAATCGGGTGGGCGAGGGGCCCCTCGGCGCGCGGATGCTTCCGGTCCTCAACGCACGCTTCTAGATGGCCGGCGCAGGCTCCGTCTGCCGCGGCGGATCGTCCTGTGCGAGAATCGTCCGATGGAACGATCCGAGATCGAACGGCTCGCCGCCCGCTGCGAGAGGCGGCTCAACGGCCATCGGCGTGACGAGCAGTCTCCGCATCGGGTGCTCGTGCGGCTGGCGGCCACCATCGATCCCGACCTGGATGGGGATCTCTATGGCCAGGGACGGATCATCGCCGACTTCGAGCGGGAGATCGCCGAGCTTCTCGGCAAGGAAGCCGCGCTCTTCTTACCCAGCGGGACCATGGCGCAGCAGATCGCGCTTCGGATCTGGTCCGAGCGGACCGGTCGGGTCTCGGTCGGCTTCCATCCCACCTGTCATCTGGAGCTGCACGAGCAGAAGGGTTACGCGCGGCTCCACGGGCTGCACGGCGTCCTCATCGGCCCGCCGCATCGAATGCTCACCCGCGCGGACCTGGACCAGGTTTCCGAACCGCTGGCAGCGCTTCTCCTGGAGCTGCCGCAGCGCGAGATCGGCGGACAGCTTCCGACTTGGGACGAGCTCGGGACGCTCCTCGATTGGGCCCGGGAGCGGGGCACCGCGACCCATCTCGACGGAGCGCGGCTTTGGGAGTGCGGGCCGTTCTACCAAAGGGAGTACGCCGAGATCGCCGCGCTCTTCGAAACGGTCTACGTTTCGTTCTACAAGATCCTCGGCGGAATCACTGGCGCGGCCCTGGCAGGTCCGGGGGAGATCATCGCCGAGGCCCGGATCTGGCAGCGGCGGCACGGCGGCAACCTCGTCCGGATGTATCCGTTCGTTCTCGCGGCCCGGCTCGGGCTGCGCGAGCGACTGCCCCGGATGGCGAGCTATCACCGGCACGCGGTCGCGATCGCGGATGCCCTGCGGGGCGAGGCGGGGATCACGGTCGTGCCCGATCCGCCGCCGACCAACATGATGCAGGTGCATCTCCGGGGTTCGCGGGACCGTCTGGACGAGGCGTCCCTGCGGTACGCGGAGTCGACCGGGCGCTGGCTCTTCCATCCCCTGCGACCCGGACCGACGCCCGATCAGGGGTTCTTCGAGCTCGTGGTGGGGGACGCGACGCTGGAGTGGTCCCCCCAGGAAGTCCGGGACGCGCTCCGCCAGGTCGTCGCCGAGTGAGGACCGCCGGGCACCCGGAAATCGCCGGACATCGGGCCGCCGGGATCGTGGGTCGGTCCGCCCGGCATCCGGGATGCGCCCCCGTTTCCGGGCGCGGACCCATCCCGGTTCCAGGGAGGATCGTCCGAAACTAGCTTCGTCCGGTGGTTGACGACCTTCCAGGGTCCGGATAAACTCCCCGTTTTGGGTTTGTCGGCGGCGGAGAGCGGCTTCGCCCAGCTCACGGAGGCCAGTGGTGTACGCGATCGTCGAGTGTCAGGGATTCCAATATCGAGTGACGCCGGACATGGTGCTGCGCATTCCCCTAACCGCAGCGGAGCCGGGCTCCTCGGTCACGCTCGACCGGGTGCTCTTCCTCCATGACGGCAACGAAGCGCGCATCGGCGCGCCCACCCTGGAGAACGCCAAGGTGGAGGTGTCCGTGCTCGGTCACGGCCGCGACAAGAAGATCATCGTGGGGAAGCACAAGCGCCGGAAGGACTATCGACGGCGGAAGGGCCATCGGCAGGACTACACCGAGGTGCAGGTCAAGTCGATCGTCGGTTGACGCGGGAGGAATGACGAGATGGCTCACAAAAAAGGTGTCGGTAGCTCGCGCAACGGACGCAACTCGCCCGGTCAGCGCCTCGGTGTGAAGGCGTTCGGCGGCCAGAAGGTGACCGCGGGATCGATTCTGATCCGCCAGCGCGGAACCTCGGTCCATCCCGGCGCGAACGTGAAGCGCGGAAAGGATGACACCCTCTTCGCGGTCGCGGACGGGATCGTCGTCTTCGAGCGGATGGGAAAGAATCGCAAGCGGGTTCGGATCGAACCGATGGAGCTGGCCTCCTGAGCGGGGCCACCCGACTCGCGACCACTTCCAAGGCCGTCCGGCGGCAGAGTTCCAAGGGCGGAGGGGCAAGTGCCCCCCCGCCCTTTTTGCGTGGGGGCCCTCGGTGACCGCGCCGCGCACGCTCGCGATCATCCCGGCGCGTCTCGGGTCGACCCGCTTTCCGGGGAAGGTGCTGGCGGACCTGTTCGGACGTCCGGTCCTGGCCCACGTGATCGAGCGCGCGCGCCGGATCGAGGGGCTGCACGACGTGCTCGTCGCGACCGACGCGGAGGCCGTCGTGGAGGCGGCGCGCGCGGCCGGGGCGGAGGCACGGATGACCCGCGCCGACCATCCCTCGGGCTCCGACCGCATCGGAGAAGTGGTGCGGGGACTGGACCCACCCCCTGACTTCGTCCTAAATCTCCAGGGGGATGAACCGCTCTTGCCTTGGACCGACGTATCGCGGATGGTGCAGGCGATGCACGCCGACCCCGCTGCGATCTGGACGCTGGCGCATCCCATCACCGCTGCGGACGAATTCACCCGTCCGTCGGTGGTCAAGGTCGTGTTGGGGGACGGCGGACGGGCGCTCTATTTCTCCCGCGCTCCGATTCCCCATCCGCGAACGCCGTCCGCCTGGACGGCGCTGCGTCATGTGGGAGTCTACGGCTATCCACGATCGCTCCTGGAGGCGATGCTGGCGTTGCCGCCGTCGCGTCTCGAAGCGTGCGAAGGATTGGAGCAGCTGCGCGTGTTGGAAGCGGGCCTCCCCATCCGAGTCCTGATCGGAGAGAAGGGTAGTCCGGGCATCGATGAACCTGAGGATTTGGAGCGCCTGAAACGCGCGTACCCCAGTGCGGAGGCGTTGGCCCGCGCCTAGGTGGCGGGCCGAGCGCGCGACTCGAGGAGGAGCATGCAGAAGGAACCTCGCTTCGTTTTCGTGACGGGTGGAGTCGTCTCGTCGCTCGGCAAGGGAATCGCCGCGGCCTCGCTGGGCCTGCTGCTCAAGGAGCGCGGGTTGCGCGTGACCCTGCAGAAGTTCGACCCCTATCTCAACGTCGATCCCGGCACGATGTCCCCGTATCAGCACGGGGAAGTCTTCGTGACCGACGACGGCGCCGAGACCGACCTCGATCTGGGACATTACGAACGATTCACCGACGTGGCGCTGGGACGAGCCAACAGCGTCTCGGCGGGGCAGATCTACGACACCATCATCACGCGCGAGCGCAAGGGCGACTATCTCGGGAAGACGGTGCAGGTGATTCCGCACGTCACCGACGAGATCAAGCGGAGGATGGTCGACAACGCGATCGCGAGTGGAGCCGACGTCGCGATCATCGAGATCGGAGGCACCGTCGGCGACATCGAGTCGCTGCCGTTTCTCGAGGCGATCCGTCAGCTTCGTCTGGAGATGGGACGGACCCGCACCTTCTTCGCGCACGTGACCCTCGTGCCCTACGTGCGGGCGGCCCAGGAGCTGAAGACCAAGCCGACCCAGCACAGCGTCAAAGGACTGCGCGAGATCGGAATCCAGCCCGACGTGCTCCTCTGTCGCACGGAGGTACCGATCCCGGCCGACGTGCGCCAGAAGATGGCGCTCTTCTGCAACGTGCCGGCGAATGCCGTGATCGAGGCTCCCGACGTCCGTTCCATCTATGAAGTTCCGACGGTGCTCCATCGGGGGGGGCTCGACGACCTGGTGCTGGAGATGCTCGCGCTCTCCCCGCCGGATCTCGATCTCGTCCGCTGGGAGACCACGGTGCGCTCCATCGTAGACGCGCCCGACCGCGTGCGGATCGCGGTTTGCGGCAAGTACACGCACCTACGCGACGCATACAAGAGCATCATCGAAGCGATGGTGCACGCGGGGGCGGCCAACGGCGTTCAGGTGGAGGTCCATTGGGTCGAGTCCTCGCAGGTCGAGGACGGGGATCCGGAACGGATCTTGGAGCGGGACGACGCGGTGCTGGTGCCGGGGGGGTTCGGCGAGCGTGGGATCGAGGGCATGGTCCGGATGGTGCGTTTCGCGCGCGAGACTCGCCTGCCCTTCCTCGGAATCTGCCTGGGGATGCACTGTGCGAGCATCGAGATCGCGCGCGATCTCTGCGGCTATGCGACCGCGAACTCCACGGAGTTCGACCAGGAGACTCCGCATCCGATCATCGATCTCATGCCCGATCAGGTCGGCAAGACCAAGGGCGGAACGATGCGTTTGGGGGCCTATCCGTGCGATCTCGCGCCCGAAAGCTTGGCCCACGAGGTCTACGGCGAGACGCCGATCTCCGAACGTCATCGCCATCGCTTCGAGTTCAACAACCTCTATCGGGCAGCGTTCGAGAAGGTCGGCGTGCGCTTCAGCGGCGTCTGTCCGCAGAACGGTCTGGTCGAGATCCTCGAGCTGCCCTCGCATCCATGGTTCATCGGCGTGCAGTTCCACCCTGAGCTCAAGTCACGCCCGCAACGGGCCCATCCGCTCTTCCGCTCCTTCGTGGCCGCGGCGGTGGCCCATCGCGCGCCCAAGGGGAGCCATGCCCATGCCTGATCCGCAGTTCCTGGGGCGGACGCTCGGCCCGGACGAGCTGTTCGTGATCGCCGGTCCCTGCGTGATCGAGAACGAGTCGATGGCGCTCTCGATCGCGGAGAAGCTGACGGAGATCACGCACTCGGTCGGGGTCTCGCTCATTTTCAAGGCGTCGTACACGAAGGCGAACCGAAGCTCGGTGGGTTCCTTCACCGGCCCGGGGATGGAGGAAGGCCTCGCCATCCTCGCGAAGATCAAAGAGACGCACGGTATTCCGGTCCTGACCGACATCCATGGGCCCGCGGAAGCGCCGCCAGTCGCGGAGGTGTGCGACGCGCTGCAGATTCCGGCGTTCCTTTCCCGGCAGACCGAGCTCCTGCAGGCGGCCGCGGCCACCGGACGGGTCGTCAACGTCAAGAAGGGCCAGTTCCTGGCTCCCGAGGATATGACGCAGGTGGTGGAGAAGCTGCGTGCGGTCAAGCCGGACGGCGAGGTTTGGTTGACGGAGCGCGGGGCCACCTTCGGGTACCACAATCTGGTCGTCGACATGCGGACGTTCCCGATTCTCCGCGAACAGAACGCGTCCGTGGTCTACGACGTCACCCACTCCCTGCAACATCCGGGAGTGGGCGGGGATCGCCGTTTCGCGCTCCCGCTCGCGCGCGCGGCCGTCGCGGCCGGAGCGCACGGTCTCTTCTTCGAAACCCATCCCGACCCCGCGCACGCGCTTTCCGACGCGACGACGCAGCTTCCGGTGG
>JAGQHR010000846.1 GCA_020431745.1 Candidatus Eiseniibacteriota bacterium | reverse complement strand
CCCCCCGGCACTGCCATCTGCTTCACCGACATCTGCTTCACTGCCAGTTACTTTGACCACGTCGCGGCAGAGACCGGAACGCGTTGACAAACGTCGACGCAACAACCGTGAATCAGTGAGCCGACGGCACCAACACCGGGAGGTGTATCCGGTGGCACGTCAATCCCTCAATCGGGCGATTTTCTTTGGTGGATCGGTGGATCCGCGCGACCTTCGCCTCATCACCGCGGGCGACAGCGACACGGTGCGAGTGTGGTCCGATCCTCGAACGGTTCTGTACAAGCTTCGGGTCGTGGACGGCCCCACCTACGCGCTCGATGTGGATCGCCGGGGAGAGTGGATCGTGACCGCGGGAGCTGGCGGCCGGGCTCGGGTCTGGCAGCTTTCTCGTCCCTTTGCACCGCGCTTCCAGACGAATCCACCGCATCATGCCCCGATCCGGGATGCGCAGATCACGCAAGACGGAACCCGCATGGTCACAACAGACGACTCCGGGCAGATCCGTCTCTGGACATTCCCCAACGCCGTCCTCATCGATTCGGTCGATACCGGCTTGGCGTCTGCTCCCAAGCTCGAGTTCTCCGTGCCCAGCGGAGCCGTGCTCAGCGTCTATCTCTCCGACGGTCGCCTCCAGCTCTACGACGGAAGGAATCTCCGCCTGTATCGGGAACGGCAGATCAGCGACGCCGGGGGCTTCTCGCTGGATTTGGCCCCCGACGGTCGTCGGTCCGCGCTGGGAGACGGCAATGGTGTCATCACGATCGCGCGGGCCGGGCAGTGCATCCCCTCGTTGGAGAGCCCGGTCTGCTTCGGTGGCTACAAGATCTGGCGCAACACGCGTCCCGATACGAGCGGGGTCCGGCTCCTGCGAGTGTATGGCTATGGGGATTCGACCTGGAGCTTCCTCGCGGACGCGCGATCTTTCTCCGATCCCGACTCGATCATCGATCGAACGCAGCCGCCGGTCGACGATCCCGAGGCCATCCCCGAGGACATCGTGATCGCCGGTCCCCACGACGGAGTTCCGTACTTCTACAGCATCACGCGGTTCGACCGGCACTTCCTCAACGGTTCGATCTTCGACGTCTATCCGCGTTCGATCATGGAGAGCTTCTACAAGGATCCGGGAAACACGGAACCGACGGCCATCATCCCGCGGCCCACCGGGCGGGCGGAGCTTCCGCTGCTCGGGGAGGTCATCGTCGTCCCCAATCCCTATGAACGGGGTACGGTGCCCTGGGACGCCGTCGGCGGTGCGCACGTGGAATTCCGCAACCTGCCACCCGTGGCGAAGATCGCCATCCATACGGTGGCCGGTGACCAGGTTCGGGTGCTGCACCACGATGAAGACGAATATGGAGTCACGCGATCGGCGGAGAGCTGGGATCTGCGCAACGGCTCCGGCGACGAGGTCGCCGCCGGAATCTACGTCTATCAGGTCACGACGCCGTCGGGTGAGGTCATCCAGGGTTACTTCGCGGTGATCCACTGAGAGAGCGTCGTGATCGGGTTGCCCTTCGGTGCGACGATATCCCGTCCTCTGGTTCCGGTCCTCCGCAGGCTAACCTCTCAGCATGGTGCGAGACGCGCGCGCAAGTCGAACCGCGGCGAAAACCGGCTTCCCATCCGGACCCGTGCTGAGCACCCCGCGGAGCTCCACCGTCTTCCGAGCGCTCTGGGTCGTGCTCCTGTTCGCCGGGTCCGTCCGCGTGGTGTACTGGTTGGTCTACGCGCGAACGATGCCCTTCCTCACGCATCCGCTGGCAGATGCCGGGATCTATGAGGGCTGGGCTACCGCCATCGCCCAGGGGGACGTCTGGAGCCGCGCCGCCGGAGTGTTCTATCGCGCTCCGCTCTATCCGTACTTCCTGGCGGCGATTCACGTCGGGTTCGGCGAAACGATGCCGTGGGCGGGGCTTCTGCAGTCCGCGCTCGGGATCGTGCTGCTGTGGATGGTTTCCCGGCTAGCGTGGCGCATCGCGGGCCCCCGCGCGGCGATTGCGTCGGCAGCCCTGCTCGCCCTCTACGGTCCGCTCGTCGCGTTCGAGTCGAAACGGCTCCCCACGACCTTGGGGCTGGTGCTGCACGTCGCTTCGCTCGTGTTGCTCTGTCGGTTGGCGGAGCGTCCGAGCGTCCGACGCGCCGTTTGGGCCGGGCTGGCACTG
>JAGQHR010000845.1 GCA_020431745.1 Candidatus Eiseniibacteriota bacterium | reverse complement strand
CCCGAGGACGCCGAGCACGGACTGCTCATGCGGAAAGGGTTCGGAATCGCGATGGTGCTCTGCGGCGGTTTCGCGCTGCTCGCGGGGCTGGCCGGGGTGGTCGGGATCTCGGTCGGTGCGGCGCCGGGCGGTTCCCTCGCGGCGACCGGCGCGGAGTCGGGCCAGCACCCGGGGCTCGAATGGGTGATGGACGACGTCGAAGGGCACTCCTTGGCGGGAGCCGAAGGCCGCCCCGTCGTGATGGACTTCTACGCCGACTGGTGTGCGGCCTGCAAAGAGCTCGATCACAAGACGTGGGTCGACGATCGCGTGCGTACGGAGGCGGATCGCTTCGTCGCCATCAAGATGGACTTCACGAAGCAGACCGACGAGACCCGCCAGAAGATGGAAAGCTACGAGGTCAAGGGCCTGCCGACGGTGATCTTCTACGACTCGTCCGGGGAGGAAGTCGATCGCTTCTTCGGCTTCCGGGACGCCGATAACGTGCTCGCCCTCATGCAGGGAGTCCAGTAGCGACGACCCCTTCGCCGGGGTTGCCCTGCCGGAGCGGTTCCGCGGCGGTCGTTCCGCACGACATCAGGGCAGGTAGACGTGCACCGCCTGGTAGATCTCGTCGGTCGCTAGGTTCTGCACCAGCGCAACCAGTCCCATGCCTTCTTCCGTCCAGTCGGTATCCCAGCTGACGTCGAACTGGAAGTCCAGATCCACCCAGTCGCCGCGGTGGAGCAGGCCCAGATCGGCGAGCGTCCCGGCGGAGTCGATGTTCCGCACCACCCGATAGAAGGTCTCGTCGCGCCCGTGGATCGCGACGAAGGTGACGAGCCGATCCTTGTAGTCGAGTCCCAGCACCTCGGTGTCCTCGGGCGCATCCGCGTCCGCGAGCATCACCACGCGGAGCGTGCCCCCGACATTCTGCCCCGCGTTCCGGTACGTGTTCGTCCAGTAGAGCGCGGCGATCGGAGCCCCGTGATCGCCGTCGAGGAACGGCTCCACCTCGCCCCGCATGGCCTGGATCAGATTGGGGATGTTTCCGGAACCGGCGCCGCGCGCCGCGGTCATTCCGTTGGTGATCCGCCAGGGGAGACCCTGACGCTCCTGGTCGCCGTAGTAGAGATTCCGGTCCAGGGTGGACTGGGTATGGAAGACGTCGACGATCGACCAACGGGTGTGGATCTGGATCGAAAACGCCCCGCGTGAGAACAGATCGGTTTGCGTCCAGAGCGATTCCGCAGCCGCGTCCACCGGCCCGCAGTTCGGGCAGTTCGTCGCCGTGATGACTTCCATGACCGCGCCGCGGGACTGGGAGAGCGGCTCCAGCTGGAAGCTGACCTGCTGCACGCCGGAGCTGACGTCGATGTCCTTGGGTGCGACGGCATCGGCTCCGAAGAGCTCGACCGAGACGGTGTGGGGGCCGGGCTCCAGGCAGGTCAGGGTCGCGGGTGTGACCTCGCCGGTCGGCTCTCCGTCCAAGGCGATGGCCGCGCCGCGCATCGACGACGTGACCTCGACACCGCCGTCGGCGATCGCGACGTCCCAGCGCACGTCGCGGGTCGTGCCGGGATCGATCTCCACCTCCAGCTCGGAGCTGGGCGAAATCTCGGAGCAGTCCTTCTCGAATCGGATCCGGGCGGAGCCGACCGGGAGCACGAACGAGTAGGCGTTCCGATCGACGTCGGCGACCAGTAGCGAGTCGCCCATCCAGATCTTGCCACCCTCGAATCCCCCGGCCGTCGGCGAGGTGAGAGCGACATCCAGACGTCCGAAGATCGGATCGGCGATCTCGTCCTTGCAGGCGGTGAACCAAACGGCACAAGCCGCGATGGCTCCCAGGAGGAGAGCGGTCCGTGGGGCAGGGCGGTCGAGTTGGATGCGCATCGGTCGGTCTCCCGTGGAAGATCTCGTGTCCGGATCGGGCGTCACTCCGGCGCAGCTCCTGAGGCGGCTTCGGTCAGCCGCTCGGAGAGCCATGGCCGCATCATCATAGTTCCAAGCGGGCCTGCCGGTGAAGCGCGCGTGCTCCGGCGATACCCGCGGCTAGAGCGTGACGAGGAACTCCATCTTGGCGCCCTGGAAGGGGTCCACCAGCTTGCAGATCCCGCCCGAGCAGAGCTGCCCGCCCACCGCCACGTCGCGCGACGCGGTCATCACCCCGAGCCCGCAGATCCG
>JAGQHR010000844.1 GCA_020431745.1 Candidatus Eiseniibacteriota bacterium | reverse complement strand
CTGGACGGGGAGTGGAACGACTTCGTGACCAGCGCCTCCTTTCCGCCGGTGCTTCACCGGGTGCTGCAGTATCTCGCGACGCGGGCCCGCGGGGAGCGCGGTCCCCGCACCGTCGGCGATCGGCTGGAGCTGGTGCTCGCCGCGGATCGCGTGCAGTCCTCCGTCACCGTCGTCGATCCCGCGGCTGGCCGGACTCCCGTCGCTTCGGTGCCGGCGGACGGGATCGTGCGCCTCCGTTCCGAAGCCACCGCGTTGCCCGGCATCTATCGCTTCACCTCCGACGAGGGGGAAGCGTTGGGTCAGCTCGCGGTCAATCTGGACGGGCGCGAAGGAAACCTCACGGTCGCCCCGGCCAGCGAGCGCACGCGTCTCTTCGGGCGCGCCGCGCAGCAGCTCGCCGTGGGCCAGACGATCTCCCGCGATCTCCTCGAGGGTCGCTACGGTCGCGAGCTCTGGCGCCAGCTTCTCGTGCTGGTGCTGATCCTGCTCGTCGTCGAGTCGCTTCTCGGACGCGGCCGCTTCCTCGCCTGATTTCCCCCGAAGGGTCCAGGGGGGGGGGCGGAGTACCCCGCTCCGGGGATTTTCGTGCAGCCTGCCCGAATCCTCGAAACGTCACGGTGATCCCGGTCGTCTTGCTACGGTGCCTGCCGGGTAGGAAAGGACACCGTGATGCGACCGCGCGGACGAGTGGCGGTTGTGTTCGTCGCGTGCTGTTTCGTTCTCGCCGGGAGCGTCGCCGCGGCTCCGGAGCTCCGTGAGAACCCGGCACGTTCCGTGGACGACCCTCTCGGGGGAGGGGGGCGGGCGTTCATCATCGACTCGAAGATCCTGGGAGAGTCTCGTGAGGTTCTCCTCGGCCTGCCGGCGTCCTTCGACAGCGGATCTCCCACCTGCCGCTACCCGGTCCTGCTCACCTTCGACGGCGACTCCGACTTCTCGCCGGTGTTGGTGACCGCCCGCTACCTCGCCGAAGCCGGGCAGATTCCCGAGGCGATCGTGGTCGGCGTTTCCAATCCCGATCGGATCCACGACCTCACCCCCCCTGGGCTCTCGGTGAGCGGAAGCAGCCTCGCGGAAGGCGGGGATCGCATGCTGGATTTTCTAGAGCGCGAGCTGCTTCCGTCCCTCGGCGCACAGTTTCGAGCCGGTGTCCCCCACGTGCTGATCGGGCACTCCTCGGCGGCCGTCCTCGCGACCTACGCCGCCGCGACGCGGGCCGCGACCTTTCCTTTCACGGTCGCGCTCGACGCTCCGACCCACCTGCAGAATGGGTGGCTCTCCGAACGGCTGATCGAAGCCGCGCAGAAGTCGTCCCGTGCCGGGGCCGGATCGTTCGGCGTGCGCCATGTTTCGATCGAGTCACGCTTCGGATGGTCGCAGGACGCGTGGTCCCGTCTGGTGGCTGCCGCTCCGGATTCGTGGATCTTGGAGCGACGGAGCCTCGATCACGAGTCGCATCAATCGATGGTGTTTCTGGGAGCCTATCTCGGCCTGCGCTCGGTGTTCGCGGACTACTCCGTCCTGTCGGCGCCGGCATCGCCCACGAGCGCGACCATCGAGCACTATCAGACGTTGGCCTCCGCGTACGGCGCCGAGCCGATTCCTCCCCGCGTGCTGCTGGTGCGTGCGGTCGACGATCTCATCATCGAAGGGGAAAGGGAGCTCGCAGGCCGGACCTTGGCGTCTCTCGAGGGCAGCTATGGGAAGTCGCCGGCCACCGAGGCGGTCGCCGCACGACTGGAGGCCGCCCGGTCCCGACCGCCGCTGACCGAGACGGTCAGGGATCTGGTCGCGACTCCCAAGCCCTCCCCGCGCGAGATGGCCGCGTTTCTCGGCGTCTGGGAGGGACAGATCCAGACGGACGGCGGCGCTCCGCCCAGCCGCCTTCGCGTGCGCTTCTTCGAAAAGGACGGGTCCATGGCGGGTGAGGTCATCTCGTGGCCGGCACCGGGAGTCGAGGACATCCAGCCCGTGACCTATCTCCGACTCGCCGACGGCGGCCTTCAGTTCGGATACCCGAATGGAATGCGGCCGCGGGGAGTGTTGGTCTACGAGGCGATCGGAGACTCGCAGAAGCTGACGGGGACGATGGAGATTCGCGGCGTCGATTTCCAGCTTCCCGGGGGGCGGAGCATGCCGACCGTGCGCTTCTCGCTGACACGAACCC
>JAGQHR010000843.1 GCA_020431745.1 Candidatus Eiseniibacteriota bacterium | reverse complement strand
TCTGGACGAGGTGGCCCGGATCATGACCGCCGATTCTACGCTGCAGATCTCGGTCGAAGGACACGCGGACCAAAGAGGGAGCAGCGCGTTCAACCAGGCGCTGAGCGAGAGACGGGCCCTTGCGGTGCGGGAGTACCTCGTCGAAACGGGTGGGGTCGACCCCTCGCGGCTTTCCGCGCAGGGCTTCGGCGAGTCGCGCCCGCTCGATCCCCGCCCGGTTCCGGAGGCGTATGCCCTCAACCGACGGGTCGAGCTACGCGTGGTGGCGAGTGGGCGTGATCCGCGAGCTGATCTGAAAGTCGATCCGGAGTTTGATCCGGAGTTTGATCCGGAAGTTGGCCCGGAAGAATCCCCGTGACGACTCGGCATCCCATCCGCTAATCATCATCGCCATCGTCCGGGAGGAACAGAGTCCGCCCCCGGCAGCAGCGGTATCGGACCAGACGGAGGCACCGACATGAATCCAGGTAACACGGGCAGCGGAAGCAACGCCGGGGGCGGCGGGAACGCCGGGGGCGGCGGGAAGGACAAGCCCACGCGGGGTCGAAGTCTGGAGCGCCGGATTCAGGTGCGACCCATCCAACCGTCGGACTTCGATTCCATCATTCAGCTGCAGCAACGATGCTTCCCCGGAATGAAGCCCTGGCAACCCGAACAGCTGCAGAGTCAGTTGCAGACGTTTCCGGAAGGGCAGGTTTGTATCGAGTTGGACGGACGGGTCGTGGCTTCCTGCTCCAGCCTGATCGTGGACTCGGAAGAGTACTCCGACTGGCACAACTGGCGGGAGATCGCCGGAGACGGATACATCCGCAACCATGACCCCGAGGGCGACACCCTCTACGGGATCGAGATCATGGTGGACCCGGACTTCCGGGGAAAGAAGCTGGCTCGTCGTCTCTACGACGAGCGGAAGCGCATCGCCAAGGAATGGAATCTGGTCCGGATCATGATCGGTGGACGGATCCCCGGGTACGCCAAGCACGCAAAAAAACTGAGCCCTCGGCAATACGTGGAGAAGGTGATCGCGCGGACCCTCTTCGATCCCGTGCTCACGCCGCAGATCGCCAATGGGTTCGTGCTGAAGCGCATCGTCCCCAGCTACCTGCCCGGAGACGCCGAATCCCGGGGACACGCGACGATTCTCGAGTGGTCCAACCTCGATCACGAACCGCCCCACGGTCCCTGGCTGGGAAGCGCGCATCCGGTGCGGATCTGTGTGATTCAGTACGAGATGCGGACGGTCGACCGCTTCGACGACTTCGCGGCCCAGGTTCGGTACTTCGTCGACACCGCCTCGGACTATCGCTCGGACTTCGTGCTCTTCCCCGAGCTGATCAGCACCCAGCTGCTCTGCCTGATCGAGGCGCGTGATCCCGCGGAAGCGGCGCGCAAGCTGGCCCAGTACACCCCGCAGTACGTCGATCTCTTCGGAGAGCTGGCGGTCAGCTACAACATCAATGTGATCGCGGGTTCCCAGTTCATCCTGGAGGACGACCACCTGTACAACGTCGCGTTCCTGTTCCGACGCGACGGGACCGTCGAGAAGCAGTACAAGCTGCACATCACTCCGGCCGAACGCCGCTGGTGGGGGGTCGAGCCGGGCCAGGTGCAGGAGGTTTTCGATACGGACCGAGGCAAGATCGCGATCCAGATCTGCTACGACATCGAGTTCCCGGAGCAATCGCGGATCGCGGCCGGCAAGGGCGCCCAGATCCTCTTCGTCCCGTTCAACACCGATGAGCGCTACGGGTATCTCCGCGTCCGTCACTGCGCGCTCGCCCGTTGCATCGAGAACCACGTCTACACCGCGATCGCGGGTTGCGTGGGGAATCTTCCGTTCGTGGACAATGCAGACATCCATTACGCCCAGTCGGGGATCTACACGCCGTCCGATCTCGCCTTCAGCCGAGACGCCATTGCTTCGGAGTGCAGTCCCAACATCGAGACCGTGCTCTTCCACGACGTGGACTTGAAGCTGCTGGCCCGGCACAAGCACGCGGGGACGGTCCGGAACTGGAAGGATCGCCGGACGGATGTCTATCGCCTGCTGTACCGCGAAGGCGGCTCCGAACACGAAGTGTCCTGAGCCGCCGGTTTCTCAGCGGGCGTGCGGAGCGCGTCGATTGCCTGTGGAGGGCGCCCGGCGCGGCAGCGGCTTCGCCGTCTT
>JAGQHR010000842.1 GCA_020431745.1 Candidatus Eiseniibacteriota bacterium | reverse complement strand
TGGAACCCGTCGGCCCCGAGGTCCCGAGCCCGCTCCCAATCCTCCGGCCTGTCCGAGTTGGTCAGCATCATGACGATCGGGATTTCCTGGAAAATCGCGTTGTTGCGCACCGCCTGCAGGGTCTCGAAGCCATCGAATCCCGGCATGTTGATGTCGAGGAGCACAAGGGACGGCATGGTTTCCCGGCCATCCTCGACCTCCCGCAGATACGCCAGGAGCTCGCGCCCTCCGGTCAGTTGAATCAGCGGCTTTGCGAGCCCGCTCTGTCGGAAACAGCGTTCCGCGATCGCGAGATCGATGTCGTTGTCGTCGACCATGATGACGGGACCGGGGCGCTGACTGATCCCGTTGACGGCGCTGCTAGCCATGGCGGCCTCCTTCGAGGGTGAAGTGGACGTGCACGATGCTCTGGTCGGAGTGAACCCAGATACGACCGGAATGACGCTCGACGATCCGGCGGGCCACGGCCAGCCCGATTCCGGGGATGCGTCCAGGCGCTCGGCCTTCCCGCGGGGCGAAGATCGCCGCCCACCGTTCGCGGGGGATCGTCGAGCCGGTGTTTTCCACGCCGAGGACCCAGACTCCGCCTTCCTGCCGCGATGAGAAGCGGACGCGGATCCCGGTGCCGGTCGAGTGCTCGAGGGCGTTTTCCAACAGGATGCGGTAAAGCACGCGCACCAGGTTTGGATAGACCTCCAGGCGCGGCAGGGGATCGATCGTGACGGCCGCGCGGCGCTCGTGGATCTCGACCGACATGTCCTCGAGCACGGCCCGGACGATCTCACCCGGGTCGGCCTTCTCCCGGAGGAGCTGCCCGCTCCCGATTTCCGCGAAGGCGCGGAAGTCGGTGATGAGCTCGAGCGACTGATTCGCGCAGCTCCGCATCTTGGAGAGCAGCTCCCGTCCGTCGTGGGAGAGCCTCTCGCTCTCTTCGATGAGCAAGAGGTCGCTCAACCCCATGACCCGGCGGGCCGGCTCCCTCAGGTCGTGGGAAGCGATATGGGCGAAGTGTTCGAGGTCGGCGTTGGAGATGGAGAGCTGCTCGCTCGTCCTGACGAGGGCGGTCTCCTTTTCCCGGAGCGCGCTCGCCATGGAATCGAAAGCCTGGGCGAGCGTTCCGAGCTCGTCCGTGCGCGTGATGGGCAACGGCCCGGGGGGCTCTCCTTCCCGCAGGCGGTTCGCCGCCTCGGTGATTCTTTCCAACGGGGACGTCAGGCGGCGGGCCGTCGCGTAGGCTGCCAGCAGCGCGAGCGTGAGGAGGGCGACCGCCAGCAGCAGCGTTCGGCGCCCGATGGCGGCGATGCCTTGTGCGAGGCTCCCGGGGTCCGTCGCGATTCCCATCAGGACGAAGCGTCGCGGTTCCCCGGGGAAGATGTGCGCCTTGCGAAACGCGACGAGCCCGCCCGGCAGCAAGCGCGAGCGGCTCGATTCTACCGACTGGATCGAGATTCCGTCCTGGGTCGAGTCCATGAGCTGGGCCAGAGCCGGGAAATCGTCCACGGCGCGATGGCGCGTTCCCAGGTCGAATCCGAAGGCGAGGCTCGAATCGGGATGAACGAGGTAGTCGCTCTCCGCGTTGGTCAGGAAGAACGCGTCCGTGCGCTGCTCCGGGGGAAACAGGTCGTCGAGCAAGGAATAGAACTCGACGTTGATGATGACGATCCCGAACGGTTCGCCGTCGGCGCATCGAATCGGGACGGCGCCGCGAATCATCGGTTGGTGCGGAACCGAGAGCTCCCCGCGCTCCTGGTTGAGGTCGATCCTGGAGAAATAGAACTGTCCGTCCGGCTTGCCGATGGAATCGCGGAAGTAGTATCGGTCACCCTTCTGCTGCAGCTCCGATTCTCCGATCCGACGCGGTCCTTGCGGCGTGCGATCCACGCGCACGATCTCCCGCCCGGAGTCCGCCACGCCGATCAGCCGAACCTGCGCGTAGTAGGGGCGGGATCGGATCATCTCTTCGTAAACGCCGGCGATGGCGTCCACCACCTCGGCCCGAAGCATCTCCGGTGGCGTTGGATCCTCGACGATCGTGCTCATTCCGGGGAGGCGCGCCAACAGGCGCAGATCGTGTTCGACCTCCCGGAACCCGGTCTCGAGGCGCACGACTTCGCCCTCGACCTGCCGGTCGAGATCGGTGCGTTGCTGCTCCTCCAGGATCGCGTTG
>JAGQHR010000841.1 GCA_020431745.1 Candidatus Eiseniibacteriota bacterium | reverse complement strand
CGCCGATCCGCCTGACCTGGAACATCGCGGGCGCGAGCTACTCGTTCCTGCAGGAACAGAACGTGCTCTCGACGATCGGACGCCTCCTGGGACCGCGCGACCTGCCGTACGGTTTCATGGTCAACTTCAAGGCCGGCGGCATCACGGGGATCGGCGGAGGACTCACCTTCTACCACGACTCCTTCTTCGGCGAGGCCAATCGTTTCAAGGTCCGCACCTTGTACACGACGACCGGCACCCGGCGCGCCGTCCTGGGACTGCTCGTCGGTAAGGATCGCGCCACCTATCTCGACTCCGGCGCCGGCTACACGCTCCGGCAGAACGCTCGCTTCTTCGGACTCGGACCGCGCAGCCGCTCCGCGAACCTCAGCTACTTCTCGCAGGAGACGAGCTGGATAGGCGGCACGCTCGGTCACCACGAGGGCCCGTTCCTCGGCGAGCTCACCGCGGTCTACTCCGGGGCGGGAACCCACAAGCCGAACGCGGAACGCACACCGACGCTCCCCGAGGTCTTCCGTCGGCAACCGTTCGGCTACGGCGAGCTGTCCAAGGTGACGACCGTGAGCGTCGCACTCTCCCACGAGACGGTCGACGGCGACGGTCGTCCCGATCGCGGCGGCATCCGTCGCGTGGAAGCCAGCTTTACGATGCCGTCCGGCACGTCCCCCGGTGGCGACTATTGGGGGTTCCGCGGCGATCTCGAACAGTTCCTGCCGCTCTGGTTCACCGAGCGGGCACTCGCCTTCCGTGGCTACATCGGCTACTTCGCCGCCTCCACCACGAAAATCCCGTTCCAGCGGCTCTACACCAACGACGAGCCGGATCAGCTGCGCGGCTTCGATGACTATCGCTGGCGCGACCGCGGCATCGTGAACGCGACGCTCGAGTATCGGTGGCCGGTCTGGGCCCTCAACACGCTCCAGGGCACCGGCGTCGACGCCTACCTCCTGAGCGACGTCGGACAGGTCTTCCACACGCGGCAGCAGATCGACCGGCGCAACGTCACCGTCTCCTACGGAGGTGGTCTGCGGATCGTTACCGGAACAGGATTCAAGGGGCGGCTCGAGATCGCCCACAGCAAGGAGGAGACGGTCTTCCGCATCACGTCGGACCAGCTCTTCCAGTACAACAAGGGAGATTTGTACAATGGTCGGGATCAAGGCATCCTGCGCTGATCGCCTCCGAAGCGGGGTCTTCGGGACGGTGGTCGGGCGGCGCTGGATCGCGCTCTCGATCTCCGTCTCCCTGGTCGGCCCGATCGGCATCCCGTTGACTTGCGCCGCGGGGGCCTCTGCTCTGTTCCTTTCGCCGGCATCCGCCTTCGCCCGCCCGCCGCTGCGCGACGAAGCGGTCGTCTGGTACGACCTGGACCAGAATTCGATCGCGGAGCCGGTCGAACGCGAGCCCGACCTGCACTGGGACGCGATCAAGGACACCTTCATCCTCCCGCCCCGCCGATTCCTCAACCCCGTACTCTTCGTGCGGAGGATCGGAACCGCGTTCGGCGGGGATCATGTCAAGACCGCCCCCAACGTCAACGCAGTCGGCGAAGTGCCCAACAGCTCGTGGTTCACCAACCGGATCGGCCTCTTCTCAATGAGCCCGGAGGAGGCCGCCGCCGGGGCGGCCGGTATCGGTGGTGCCGGTGAGTCCGGTCCCGATCGCAGCGGGCCGTGGACCGTCGTGAGCGCGAAGACGCAAGGCGTCACCCCCGGATTCAACATCCGCGACGCGCGGGGCGACACCTACCTCATCAAGTTCGATCCGCCCGGCGAGCTGGGCAGCTCCAGCTGCGCCGGCGTGGTCTCGGGGCGGATCTTCTGGGCCGCCGGCTACAACGTGCCGGTCGATGCCACCGTCTCCTTCCGGCGCGAGGACCTGGTGTTGGGCGACGGAGTGCAGATCAAGCTGAAGGACGGCAGCCGCCGGCCGATGACCGAGGCGGACCTGGACGACATCCTCGGTCGCGTCGATCGATTGCCGGACGGTCGCTGGTTCGCGATCTCCAGCAAGTTCCTCTCCGGGAAACCGGTGGGACCCTTCAACTATTACGGGACACGCGCGGACGATCCCAACGATCGCATCCCGCACGAGGATCGACGTGAGCTCCGCGGACTCGAGGTCTTCTGCGCCTGGCTCAACCACTACGACACGAAACAGCTGAACACGCTCG
>JAGQHR010000840.1 GCA_020431745.1 Candidatus Eiseniibacteriota bacterium | reverse complement strand
GCTCATGCAGGCGATCGACTGTCTCTGCCTTCCGTCGCGCATGGAAGGCTTGCCGTACGTCGTCCTCGAGGGACTTGCCGCGGGAGTGCCCATCGTCGCCACCCCAGCCGGCGGCGTGGGGGAAGCTCTCGCCGGAGATGTCCTGGGGCGGGGATGTCTGCCCTGGGACCCCGGAACGTGGGCGGCACGGGTCCGGGATCTCTCCGCCGCCGAAGCCCGGGCGAACTGGTCGAGGGCGGCCCACGCGGGTCTCCTCGCGTTCACCGAGGACGAAATGTTGAGCCGGCTCGCGGCGATCTATCGCGGGAGACCTGTCGGGGCAGCCCAAGGGACGGAGGAGAGGCCCCGGCCGCCGGTCCAGCGCCGGGTTGAGCCCTGACGCCGGCGAGGATACACTGCAGCGTTTATGCGATCGGCGGAGGTTCGGATGGGCTTGAAGCTGTCGGTGGTGATCCCGGTCTACAACGAGAAGACGACTCTGCTGTCGCTTCTCGAAAAAGTGCTGGCGTCGCCCTACGACAAAGAGCTGCTGGTCGTGGATGACTACTCCACCGACGGCACGCGGGAGATCCTGCAAAAGTACTCTCAGCCCGACGTTCGCATCTTCTACCACGAAGTGAACAAGGGGAAGGGCGCGGCAATCCGTACCGCGATCCGTCACGCCACGGCGGATGTCGTGCTGATCCAGGACGCCGACCTCGAATACGATCCGGGCGAGTATCCCAAGCTCATCGAGCCGATCGAGCTCGATCTCGCCGACGTCGTGTACGGATCCCGCTTCCTGGGGGGGCCGCACCGAGTGCTCTTCTACTGGCACTATCTGGGGAATCAGTTCCTGACGACGGTCTCCAACATGATGACCAACCTCAATCTCTCCGACATGGAGACCTGCTACAAGGCGTTCCGTCGCGAGATCATCCAGGAGATTCCGTTGCGCTCGAACCGATTCGGATTCGAGCCTGAGGTCACTGCGAAAATCGCGCGGCGGGGAGTTCGCGTGTACGAGACACCCATTTCCTATCACGGCCGCACCTACGCCGAAGGAAAGAAGATCGGGTGGAAGGACGGCCTGGTCGCCCTCTGGACCATCCTCCGCTACGCGATCGCGGACTGACTCGTCTGCCCGGACCCTGCCCCGGGCCGGAGCTCCCTGGCCTCTCATGGCGGACCCCGTGGCTTCCCCCGGCTGAACACGTGGACCCGCTGCCCGTTTCTAAACGTCCAGCGATCGATCCCGCGTGGCCCCAGCAAGACTCCTGCTCGATCCTTCAACGGAGGACGGGTCGGCAAACGCATCCCAGGCGAACTGTCTGCTACTGTTGACACTTCCAGGGCAGATTGTTAGACTCGTCAGCGCCATTGCGATGGTGGCTCCCGACGACGGGACCCGGCCAGGATCAACGGTCAGGAGGGCTAGACCGGTGCACAACGATCCCGACCCCGCGCGTGCTCACGACAGTCGTCCCCAGCCGCGCCATGTCCGGCCTCAGCCGGCGTACGTCCAGCCCACGCCGTCACAGGCCAGGCCGGAGCCGTCCCCACGAACCCAGACCGGCCGCCTCGAGCGGGGAGGCGTTTCGGCAGACGAGCGATCCGGACTCCTGACCGGGGTTTCGGAGCTCCGCAAGGCAGAGACCCGCATCGACCGATTGACCCGGCTGCTCAAACTGTCGCAACGGCTGTCGTCGATCCTGGACCATGAAGTCCTTCTCGACGCGATCCTCGACGAAGCGATTCCGCTCGCCAATGCGCAGCGGGCGCTCATCCTTTTGGAGGCGGAAGGCGGCGGGTTGGAAATGGCCCGCGGACGCAGCGCTGAGGGGGAGCCGGTTCCCAATGACCTGAGCAAGGTCTCCGGGACCTTGGCTCGGAGCTGCATCGCCGAGAACCGCGTGCAGGTCTATGACAATCTGGCTGATCGGCTCGAATTCCAGCAGGTCCGGTCCATCCGGCTGAACTTCCTCTACTCTGCCATCTGCCTTCCGCTGCGTGACAAGGGCACCGCGTTCGGCGTGCTCTACCTCGACAGCTCCACACCGACCGTGGGGCAGGCGGGCGTCGAGCTGGACGTTCTCGAGGGATTCGCCGCCCACGCGTCGATCTGTCTCATCAACGCAAGATTGATGAAACGCCTCGAGCGATCCCACGAGATCCTGGTGCGCGAGAACCGGGA
>JAGQHR010000839.1 GCA_020431745.1 Candidatus Eiseniibacteriota bacterium | reverse complement strand
CGAAGGTCGTCGAGGCGGATCCCGAGCGGCTCGAGGATCTGCACGACGAGGGCGGCGACGCATCGTCCGGCGCCGTGGACGGAGCCTCACTCCGCGTGCTGTTGGCGGAAGACTCGTCCGTCAATCAGAAGCTCGCCTCCACGATTCTCCGTCGAAACGGGATCGAGGTGGTGATCGCGGCGAACGGCCGCGAAGCCGTGGAACTGGCGCAGTCGACGGAGCCGGACCTCATCCTCATGGACTGCGTGATGCCGGAGGTGGACGGGCTGGAAGCAACGCGCGAGATTCGGCGCTGGGAGACCCGCACGGCCCGGGCTCGCGTCCCGATCGTCGCCGTGACCGCCAACGCCCTGGCCGACGAGCGCGAGCGGTGCTTCCAGGCGGGGATGGACGATTTCATCCCCAAGCCCTACCGGTCCGAGGATCTGCTCCGCGTCACACGACAGTGGAAGCGTCGGCCTCGCCGCGCCGCCTGACGAATCTTCCACCCGACGAATCTTCCGCGTTTGCAGGCGGTTACCCGGCAGGCCGCTCCTTTCGTCGGGAAACCTTCGTCCCCGATCGCGCTCCGTCCGTCTCCTCCCGCAGGGTCCCCCCTCCCACGGGAGGTCGCCGAAGTCGCGGATCCTCCCGGTTGCCAGAAACCTCGATACGGTGCGAGACTGGCGATTCCGCCTCGGCCGGAAGCGTCATGCCCACCGAGGGGCCGGCTTGATCCGCCGGTCGAGAGGAAGCTTCGGCATGGTGCGGGAGCTGTGGATCAGGTGCCTGGACGACGACCCGAGGACGGCGGTTGGTGCTGGCCGAATTCGGTCGGAGCGCGGGCGAAGACGGAGGAAGAGAGTGCGGAAGTTCGTCGCGATCTGGATAGGATTGGTGCTCATCGGATGCGGGGGCAATGAGCAGCAGGGGAGTGACAGTTCCTCCCAGAACATGCCGCAGACGTCGTCGTCAGCGGAGATCACCGGCGAGCCGACCCGAGTCGTCGCCCAGGTCGGTGACGAGCAGATCACGTTGGGTGACGTCAACCGCGTCGTGCAGGCGATCAGGATGTCACGGCCCCGTGATATCGATCCGAACGCTCCCAACGCGGTGCTACAGAAGAAAGCCGTCGACAATCTGGTCGATCAAAAGGTGCTCGTGCTCGCCGCGCGGGAACAGGGCATGGGAGTCAAGGACGACGAATTCGACGTCGCCGTCGCGCAGGTCAAGGCGCGTTTTCCCACTCCGGAGGCCTTCACGGTCGCGCTCGGCCAGCAGGGCATGACCGAAGAACAGTTCCTGCAGAGCTTCCGGGCGGACATGACGATCCGCAACTTCGTGCAAAAGGCGTTCGCGGACACCGTGACGGTGACGCCGGAGCAGGCTCGGGCCTACTTCGATGCCCATCCGGACGAGTTCACGAATCCGGAGTCGGTGCATGCGCGTCACATCCTGATGCGGCTCAGCCCGGGCGCGACTCCCGAGGTCGACGCGGCCGCGCACGATCGCGCGCAGACGGCTCTAACGCGCATTCGAGCCGGCGAGGATTTCGTGGCCGTGGCCTCGGAGATCTCCGAGGATGAAACGACGAAGGGAACCGGCGGAGATCTCGGATTCTTCCTTCCCGGCCAGATGGTCGCTCCATTCGACTCCGTGTCGTTCGCGCTGTCTCCGGGGGCGGTGTCGGATCTGGTCAAGACCCAGTTCGGCTACCACATCATCAAAGTGGAGGAGAAGCGGCCGGCCGGACCGATGAACTACGACGAAATCGAGTCGCAGCTCATCAGCAAGCTGCAGCAGGATCGGGTGAACGAGCACGTCACCGCGTACCTGGAGTCGCATCGCGACAAGTTCAACGTCAAGCGCGACATCTGATCGGTCCGCTTCGACGCGCAAGAAAAAGGGCGAGG
Source organism: Candidatus Eiseniibacteriota bacterium (assembly GCA_020431745.1). Taxonomy (GTDB): domain Bacteria; phylum Eisenbacteria; class RBG-16-71-46; order CAIMUX01; family CAIMUX01; genus JAGQHR01. Next base: position 287 of record JAGQHR010000839.1, on the reverse strand, counting down.
ACGGCGTGAGAACGCCGTCCTCGCTTTTTCCTGACCGTCGATCGTGCCGCGTCGCCGCTCAGCGGTACCGGGACTTGATGGCCCCCCAGGAGGCGCTCCGGGTCGGCAGTGGATGGCACGTCTCCGGCTCGCAGGGGAGATCGTCTCCCAGATAGGTGCCGCCGCGATCGTTGCAGTCCAGATAGATCAACGGCAGGCAGAGATCCCCGTCGAGACAGCAGGCGCCGGAGGGACACTCTTCGAGCTCCCAGATTGACTCGCCCTCGAAGCAGACGTCGTGTCCCCCC
>JAGQHR010000838.1 GCA_020431745.1 Candidatus Eiseniibacteriota bacterium | reverse complement strand
GGTCGGCTCCCCGGCGTCGCGGAAGTAGGGAGTGTCGAACTCCGGAAGGAGCGACGCATCCGTCACCGTGTCGTACTCGTCCCACCGCTTGCCGCCGACGTCCTGATGACGGGAGGTGAAGTACCGCGTGACTTTCACCTGCTGGAGGAGACCGGTCTTGACCGTGTGGTTCCAGGTGAAGCTGAAGCTGTTCTGGTCGTCGGTCACCGTGTAGTAGTGATCGAGCCGCCGGCTCCAGACCCAGGGATAGTTGTTGGTGTTGCGGTTGATCTGCGCGATGTCAGTGTCGTTGAACCCCTGGTTGACGGAGAGGTGCTTGAGCCAGGAGACCGAGAACTTGTGATTGGGGGATGCCTTCCACGCGGACTTGAAGAGCAGGCGCCAGTCGTTGTCGCCCCGCGGATAGAAAAAGTCCTCGTAGTTGAACGAGCTGCCGAGGAACCGATCCTGGTACCCGGAGTGGAGCTTGGCGCCCGGCGTATCGGTGATGGAAGGGAGATAGCCGTTCTGGAGCTCGCTCGCAACGTCCATGAAGAAGGTGACCTGACCGGACTTCTCGCCGCCGATGGCGTGGAGCGCGTTGGAAACGAGCGGCAGGGGACCGCCGATCTGGAAGTCGGCCTGGTCGACGTCCCAATCGTCCGTCAGGGCGTCCGTGGTGTATCCGGCGAAGCCGTGATATTCCTCGGAGCCTTCCTTGAGCTTGGCTTCGACGATGCCGGAAAGCGCTTGGCCGTACTTCGCGTCGAAGCCGCCCGTGATGACGTTGACCTCCGCAACGGCCTTCGCACCCACCGCGCTGCCGCCCTGCGACTCGCCGGAGAGGAGGTCGCGCATCTGCGTGCCTTCGATGACGTAGAGCGTTTCGTCGGCCCGTCCGCCACGGATGTGGATCTGATCCCGGTCGCGGGTCACACCCGCCTGCTGCTCGACGACGCTGTCGAGCGTGGGTTGGATGATCAGGTTCTTGATCTCTTCCGCGTTCACGGACCGGACGGTGGCCCCGGCTTCCACATCGACGAGGGGGCGCTCCGCGGTCACGATGACTTCGTCGACGCTGCCGACCGTCGTGTCCTGAAGCCGGATCTCGGTCTCCGTGGTTCGCTTCTCACGCACCTCCACCTCGACCTTGGTCGTGGTGTAGCCCATGAAGGACGCCTGCAGCTCGTACACTCCCACCGGGACGTTCGGAAGCACGAAGGTGCCGTCGTCCCGCGCGATGGTACCCAGGGCGGTGCCGACGACCGAGATGTTGGTGAAAGGCAGAGGCTTGCCGGTCTTGGAATCGAAGATTCGCCCGACGATCATCCCCGTTCCCGGGGTGGTCTGGGCGATGGCCTGGCTCGCGATCGCAAGCGCGAGGAGCAGCAGCGCGACGATACGCGGAATCGGCGGAACCCGGAGGAACCGCGCACGTCGCGCGTCGCGCGAAGATGGACCGATCGGAATGCTCATGGGATCCGAACGCTTCGGGGCGAGTCGCTGACAGAGTGAACACACCGTCGAGGACGCGAATCCTTCGTGTCCCTGTCCTCTCCGGAGGCGGAAAGCTACCAAGCCGACCGGTGTGGGGTCAACGAGCAAGTGCGACGCTCAACGGCCTTCTCGAGGGACGCCTCCGGGGGCCGGCGGACGCGCGAGTCCGCCTAGCGGGACGCGATGCGCACGGACGCCGAGGCACCGATCCGGTTGGCGCCCGCCGCGACCATTGCGCGGGCACCTTCGGTGTCGCGAATCCCACCGGCCGCTTTGACACCGACGTTCGGGCCGACTTCGGCACGCATCAAACGCACGTCGTCCAGAGTCGCGCCGGTCGGTCCGAAGCCGGTCGAGGTCTTCACGAAGTGGGCGCCCTCCTCTTTGGAGATCCGGCTCGCGTGCCGCTTTTCCTCGTCGGTCAGGTACGCATTTTCCAGGATCACCTTGACGACGACGCCGGCCATCGCGGCGCGGACTACCGCGCGCACGTGTGCCGCGACCGTGCGATGGTCTCCGCTCTTCATCATCCCGATGGGGATGACCATGTCGACCTCGCGCGCTCCCTGAGCGACCGCGACCTCCGTCTCATAGCCCTTGACCTCGGCCCGATTCGCGCCGTGGGGAAACCCGATCACGGTGCAGACCTTGACGCGGCTGTCTTCGAGGATGCGCGCGGCCAGGGGCACCCAGATCGGCTGCAC
>JAGQHR010000837.1 GCA_020431745.1 Candidatus Eiseniibacteriota bacterium | reverse complement strand
CCTCCTCTTCGATCCGCTTCTGATTGCCCTTGATCCAGGGAACGAAGGCGAAGGAGTAGACGGCGGCACGATCGGGGCGCATCGCGATCACCGTCTCGATCGATTCCTCGAAGGTTTCGGGGGTCTGGAAGGGCAACCCGTAGATGAGATCGACGTTGATCCCGCGATAGCCGAGGGAACGCGCATGCTCGAGGAGCTGCCGCGTCTGCTCGACGGTCTGGATGCGGGAGATCGCCTCCTGCACCTGCGGGGTGAAGTCCTGGACACCGAAGCTGATCCGGTTGAAACCGCGTGCGGCCAGGACGTCGAGATGCCGGACCGTGGTAACGCGGGGATCGCACTCCACGGCGAGCTCCGCTCCCGGCACGGGGTGGAAACGCTCGAGCAGATAGTCGAGCAGCGCGCCCAGGTCGTCGGGCTGGTAGTAGGTCGGCGTGCCGCCCCCGAGATGCAGCTGCGAGAACCCGCGCCGGTCGGGCAGACGGTCGGCGACCAGGTCGATCTCCTTCCGCAGGAGATCGAGATAGGGAGCGGCCTTCGCGTAGTGCGGGGTGATGATCACGTGGCAGCCGCAAAAGAGGCAGCGCTCCTCACAGAACGGAAGATGCAGGTACATCGAGAGTGGATCGTCGGGGTGGCGATTCGCTTCGGCCAGCCGCTCGGCGTAGACCTCGGGCGTCATCCCGTCGGCAAACTCCACCGCGGTCGGATAGCTGGTGTAGCGCGGACCCGGCTGGTCGTAGCGCTCGATCAGGTCGATCGTGACGCCACGGTCGGCCAGCGCGAGAGGTGCGGATGCATCATGGGGTTCAGTCATGGATACCCTTCTTCCTGGTCGGTCGGGAGCGGTCCGCCATGCACTAGCGGGCCGTGAGGTTCTCCGACTCGCGGGCTTCGGCTCGCGTCTCCTCCAACAAGGCCTGAACGCTCTCGAGCGGAGCGCCCGGCGTGATTCCGTGCCCCAGATTCATGACGTGTCCGGCGGCGGGCATGCGCTGCAGGAAGTCGCGAACGACCCGCCGTGTCACCTCCGGCCCCGCCAGGAGCGCGGCGGGGTCGACGTTGCCCTGCAGAACGCGATCGGTCTTCTTGCGAGTCCCGGGGAGGTCGACGCGCCAGTCGAGAGAGAACGCGTCGGCGGGCAAATCGAGCGCCTCGTCGACCAGGTGCGTCGCATCCTGGAGGAAGAGGATCCGCGGGGCACCGGTCTGGCCGACCCGCTCCAGCACCTGCGCGAGACGCGGCTTGACCAGCCGGGCCCAGGTGGCGGCGGGCAGGATCCCCGACCACGTTTCGAAGAGCTGCACCGCCTGCGCGCCCGCCTCGATCTGTTGCACGAGGTACTCCGCGCTGAGCCGGGTCAATCGATCGAGCAACGCCTCCAAGACGTCCGGAGCTTCGAAGGCCATCCGGCGCAGCCCAGGGAATCCGCGCTCGCCGCGACCTTCCACGAGATAGGCCGCGATCGACCACGGGCCGCCCGCGAAGCCGAGCAACGTGGCGCGCCCCTCCAGGCGTTGCCGCACGAGCGCCAACGTCTCCATCACCTCGGGGGCGATGACGCCGTCCTGCTCCGGCAGCCGCGCCACCTGCTGCGAGGTCCGAATCGGTTCGGCGATGACCGGTCCGGGATCGAAACGGACGTCGATGCCGAGAGCCGCGACCGGGCTCATCAGATCCGCGAAGACGATCGCTCCGTCGAGACCGAACCGCTCGATGGGCTGGAGCGTCGCGGTGGCCGCGAGCTCCGGATTGCCGCACATCTCTTCGAAGGTGTGCTGCGCGCGCAGCTCCCGGTACTCGGGTAGATACCGCCCGGCCTGTCGCATGATCCAGACGGGACGACGCTCCACCCGCTCGCCACGAAGCGTGCGCAGCAGGAGATCGTTGGGGCCGTTCGCGGAGTCGTTTCGCATCGAAGACTGCATGATCTCTCCTACTTCTCTCCCGCGCGGGTGAATCGATAGCCGACCCCACGCACCGTATGCAGGTAGACCGGCGTGTCGGGATTCGGCTCGAAGCGTTGGCGCAGCCTCACGATGAAGTTGTCGATGGTGCGCGTGGACGGATAGACCTCGTAGCCCCACACGACGTCGAGCACACGCTCGCGCGATACGACCTCACCCTCGCACTCGGTGAGGAGCTTGAGGATCATGGCCTCCTTGTGCGTGAGCTCGTGGCG
>JAGQHR010000083.1 GCA_020431745.1 Candidatus Eiseniibacteriota bacterium | reverse complement strand
CACCGCCGACGAATGTGCGGCCAACGGCGGCGTCTACCAGGGTGATGACACCACCTGTGACCCCAACCCGTGCCCGCAGCCGCCGACCTCCGGCGCCTGCTGCGCCGACGACGGATCCTGCGCCGTCACCACCGCCGACGAATGTGCGGCCAACGGCGGCGTCTACCAGGGTGATGACACCACCTGTGACCCCAACCCGTGCCCGCAGCCGCCGACCTCCGGCGCCTGCTGTGCCGACGACGGATCCTGCGCCGTCACCACCGCCGACGAATGTGCGGCCAACGGCGGCGTCTACCAGGGTGATGACACCACCTGTGACCCCAACCCGTGCCCGCCAGCGGAGGGTGATGAGGGTTGCGGCCTGGGCTACTGGAAGAACCACCACGGTTCTTGGGGACCGACCGGTCTGACGCCGGGCGACCCCGTGGGCGCATCCTTCGTGATTCCCGAAGAGCTCGCCGAGATGGCGGATGACTCGCTGGACGACGCGCTTCGCTACCCGGGAGGCAACGGTGTCGACGGTGCCGCCCGGCTCCTCCTGCGCGACGCGGTGGTGGCCCTGCTGAACGCGGCACATCCGGACGTCCACTTCAGCCTGACCTCCGATGAGGTCGCGTCGATCGTGAACGACGGACTGGCGAGCCTGGATCGGCGAACGATGCAAGACGCTCGTCACGACATCGGGCCAAGCAACGGAGGCGGTTGTCCGCTCAACTAGCCTCGGTCCGAACGCCTGACCGATCGTGGAGCCCCTCCTGCCCCTGGCGGAGGGGCTCCTCTCTTGAACGATCGGAGCCGGCAGCTCGACGAATGCGCTATCCTTCGGGCCGATCCGGAGGGGCAAAGCCACGGTGAACGAGACCACGCAGCCAGAGCCGCCGACAGCGATGCACGGCGTGACGATCCTCCGCCGGCTCGCGCACATCCTGCGGCAGAGCGATCGGCCTGACATCGTCCTTCCCCGAATTGCCGATCACCTCGTCGATGCACTCGGAACCACTAACCCCATAGCGGTCTCGGTTCGCCTCGGGAACGACGAGTACCAGACACCGCGATACGAGGATGCCACCCGGTCGACGCGGGCTGCGTTCACGACGGCCCAGGGAGCCGAGGGCAATATCACCGTCGCCCACCTGGGCGATCGTCGGATCGATCGGTCCCACGCCATACACACGATGGAATCCACGGTCCTGGATGCGGCCGCGGAAATGGTGTGCGCGCGCTTGGAGCAGGTCTCCGAGCTGGAGGACCTGCGGGAAGCCCGCCGTTCGCTCGAGGAGGAAGTGCTGGCTCGCGCCACCGATCTCCGCCGCCTGGCTTCGGGACTGACGCTGGCGGAAGAGAAGGAACGGCGAGAGATCGCATCCGACCTCCACGACCACATCGGACAAGCGCTCGCCTTCATCAAAATCCGGATGCGCGAGCTGCAGGGCAACGCCGTCTTCGCGGGATTCGAAGACACCATCGGCGAGGTCCTCCGCCTGCTGGACCAGACGATCCGCTACACCCGGGACCTCACCGGAGAGATCAGCCCCCCGGTGCTCTACGAGCTCGGACTGGGGGCCGGGTTGGACTGGCTGGCGGAGCATTTCACTGTGAAACGAAAGTTCCAGGTGAAACTGCACGCGAGCGGAAGACCGCGCGCGCTTCCCAACGATCTGACGGTCATGCTCTTCAAGTCCGTCCGCGAATTGCTCATGAACAGCCTCAAGCACTCCGGCGCCCCGCACGCAGAGGTCGACGTCCACTGGCGAGACGGGATGGTGTCCGTCACGGTGTCGGACGATGGGCGCGGCTTCGATCCCGCGGCACAAGCACACGCGCACCACGACGGGTTCGGTCTGTTCAGCATCCGGGAACGGATCCGCGACCTCGGAGGGTCGGTAGCGATGGTCTCGGCACCGAGACGCGGGTGTCGCACGACCCTCGAGGTCCCGTTCGGAGGCGGAAAGCCATGAAAGTCCGGATCCTCCTGGCCGACGATCACAAGATGTTCCGGGACGGACTACGGCCGCTCCTGGAGCACCACCGCGAGCTCACGGTCGTCGGCGAGGCATCCGATGGACAGGAGGTCCTGACCCTCGTGGAACGCCACACACCCGACTTGGTCGTGCTGGATGTCAGCATGCCCGGACTGAACGGTGTCGAGGCCGCACGGTGTATCAAGGAAAAGCATCCCGGGGTTCGCATCGCGATGCTGTCGATGCATGCGGATCGCCGCTTCGTCCTCGAATCCCTCAAGGCCGGCGCGAACGCCTATCTGCTGAAGGATGACGCTTTCGAAGAGTTGGTCCGGGCGATCCCCCGGATCATGGCGGGACAGATCGTCCTCGCCGAAAGCATCGGGGAGCGTGTCATTCAGGAGTATCTCTCGTTGGTCGCCGAGACACCCGGCTCCGCATTCGCGCGGCTGAGCCCGCGGGAACGAGAGGTGCTCCAGCTCATCGCGGAAGGCCGCACGACCAAGGAGATCGCGGCGGCCCACGACGTGAGCGTGAAGACCGTCGAGACTCAGCGGAAGCAGATCATGGACAAGCTCGACCTCCACAGCGTCGCCGAACTGACGAAGTACGCGATTCGCGAGGGTCTGACCTCATTGGAGTGATCCCGCAGGCTTGATTTCGCGTGGATGCCACCCGCGACCAGGCCGGCGGCGATCGCACAAGATCTCTCCGCGCGTCGTCGGTCCCCCACTTCGTCACGGGCCGCCCCGACTCCCCCTTCGGGAACCTGCTAGGGCATTTCGAAGTCCCTTCTCAGGGGTCCGCTGATTCCCTGAGACGCGGACGGGGCGCACTCTCGGTCCGTTCGAAACGCGTCGGCTCGCTGCGCGATCCTCACGCCGCCGGTCGGCGCCCCAACCCGGGAGCGATCATGTTCGATACGGGCAACACGGGGTTTATGCTGGTGGCGACCAGCCTGGTCATGCTGATGACTCCGGGCCTCGCCTTCTTCTACGGCGGACTGGTGGGCCGCCGCAACGTTCTCTCCATCATGATCCAGAGCTTCGTTTCGATGGGAATCACCACCGTCCTCTGGTTCGCCGTCGGATACTCGCTGTGCTTCAGCGGTGGGGAAGGCGGGATCATCGGCGACTTCCACATGGCTTTCTTCAACGGTCTGGAACCGACCACGCCGTTCGGCAGCGGACACATCCCGATTTACGTCTTCATCGCCTACCAGATGATGTTCGCGATCATCACACCCGCCCTCATCACCGGAGCCTTCAGCAACCGGGTCCGCTTCCAGGCGTATCTGATCTTCCTGGTGGCCTGGCTGCTCCTGGTCTACTTCCCGTTCGTGCACATGGTCTGGGGTGGCGGATTGCTGGCCAAGCTCGGCATCCTCGACTTCGCCGGCGGAATCGTCGTGCACAACATCGCCGGAATGGCGGCGCTCGCCTCGGTGCTCTTCGTCGGCCGACGACGGGTCGAGGACACCAAGCCGCACAGCATTCCACTGGTGGCCCTGGGCACGGGGCTACTCTGGTTCGGTTGGTACGGGTTCAACGCGGGCAGCCAGCTCCAGGTGGACCAGATCACGTCGTTGGCCTTCCTCAACACCGACATCGCCGCATCCTTCGCGGCCGTGACCTGGCTGGTCATCGAATGGTCCCGCTCGCGCAAGCCGCGTTTCGTCGGACTGCTCACCGGCGCCGTAGCGGGACTCGCGACCATCACGCCAGCCGCCGGATTCGTCTCTACCGGCAGCGCCGCGCTCATCGGAATCGCAGCCGGCGTCGTCTGCTACCTCGCGGTCGAGCTCAAGAATCGCCTGCGTTGGGACGACGCGCTCGATGTTTGGGGCGTCCACGGGGTGGGCGGTGCACTGGGCATCATCCTCCTGGGTGTGTTCGGATCCACTGCGATCAACGCCGCAGGCAGCAACGGACTGCTCCACGGGGGTGGAAAGTTCTTCACCGGACAAGTCCTGGCCGTGGTCGGCTCTTCGATCTACGCCTTCGTGTTCACCTACGTGATGTTGTGGGTGATCAACAAGGCGACTCCGGTCAAGACGAGCGAGATCGAGGAGGGAACTCTCGACGAATCGCTGCATGGCGAACGCGCCTACGAGTGACGCGTCGAAGAATCGCAGATTCGAGGCCCGGGCCGGGAAAGTGAGCCGTCGTCCGAATGGGGGGCGACGACTCTCCCGACCCATTCTTCCCGAGAGGAGGAGCTGCATGTCGCATAGGAATACGATCGGCCTGATCCTGCTCACGATGGTGGTGACGTTGCCGACCACCGGCCGTTCGGATGATCAGGACCCGACGGGCGAATCCGAAGGCATCGAGGGATTCGAGCTGACCGGCTTCGTCGACGCCAGCTACTCCGGAAACCTGGACATGGGCACGGACACCTTCGGGCTCGATCAGGTCGAGATCGACGTGATCCGCGGATTCGCGGGGGATCCGGAGTCGAAAGGCCCTCATGGAAACGGCCTGCTCCGGGCCGACTTGGAATGGGTGAAGGACGGCAACGACTGGGTTTTGAGCGCCGAGCAGGGCTACCTGCAGTACACGCCCGCGTTCGCACCCCGGCTCACTTTCACGCTGGGAAAGTTCAACGCACCGATCGGGTTCGAGCTCCTCGATCCCAACGAGATCTATCAGTTCTCGCACGCGCTGGTCTTCGACTACGCGCTGCCCACCAACCTGACCGGCGCCAAGGTCGCAGAGCAGATCAGCGACCGGGTCGACGTGCAGCTCTATCTCGTAAACGGATGGGACGCCAACGACCTTGACGGGGCGGGACCCAAGACGGTCGGCGGCCGGGGCGGCTTCATTTTCCCGGACCGCGCCGCAGTCGGTCTGTCGGTCATCACCGGCGACGAGCGGCTCCATGGCGACCGCACGGTCGTCGACGTCGACGTCAGCGTGACGGCCGTGCCCCGTCTGCTGGTCGGAGGCGAATTCAATCGAGGAACGATCGACTACTCCCCGGCTGCGACCGCGCACTGGACCGGAGTCCTGGCCATGGCGCATTACGACTTCACGGACTGGTTGGGCCTGACCGGACGATTCGATTGGCTGGACGACGGAGACGGAGTGGTGTTCGGAGATTTCCCACAGACCCGCACGGCATTCACCCTCGCCCCCACGTTGGTGTTGGGGCCCGGCATGGGAGCCCTCTTTGAGATACGAGTCGACAGCTCGGACGAAGACACGTTCCTGGACTCGGACCACAAGCTCAATGGATCCACGACCTCGGCGGCCTTCGAGATGACGTACTCGTTCTAGCCGATCCGCCTCGCCCCCAAGAATGGAGGTCTCGTCCCCGATGTCCGGGGCCGGGATCTCCATCGGGTGCCCCCGATCCACCGCCATCCCCCGGTCCCTCCCCCTTTCATGGGCTTCCCGCGTGCCTTGGCGGATTCTCTACACCTACCGCCGCGTTGGAGACAATTCCACAGTCGCCCACTCCGGGGCACCCTCCGACAAGATCCATAAAACTAATCAATACAATTGTTTACAGCATGATCGATCTCTACCGGATGATTGGCCCACTTCCTGCCGCGCTCTCTTGTGGGAGGCGGCAACGAGGAACCGGGAACGACTGAGACACGTTGCTGAGGCGTGCCGGCGCCCAACCGAGGGCAGCCGGCAGAAGAAGGAGGATTGGCGATGAAACGCACGTATTGGATCGGGTTGGCTCTCGTCGGCTCGCTCGCCGCCTGGGGATTCGCTCATGCAGGTGACGACGCGGACGATCACCACATGATGCACTCCGGAATGGGCGGCATGATGGGGGAGGAAGGACACCACGCGGAGCAGCCGGGGCATTCCCACGAGCACATGATGTTGCACCATGGCCAGGTCGCCATGACGGAGCACCACCACTTCGAGACGGTGTTCCAGCCGGATGGAGTCCGGATCTACTGTTACACCGAGGGACAGGCCCCGGCTGGTGTCGGGAAGACGACCGGCAAGGTCGACATGAAGTATCAGGACGGACGCACCGCCGAAGTCGACCTCACCGACACGCAGCCCAAGAAGGGCGACACCACGGTGTACTATTGTCCCGGCCATCCGGACGCGACGCAGATGGAGCCGGGAATCTGCAAGCAGTGCGGCGGGATGGAGCTGATGAAGCAGGACTTCCTGTTCGCGCCCATGGATCTCTCGAAAGTCGCGCCGGGGAGCATGAAGATGACCGCCCACTTGAAGGGCATGGGTGGGGACGAACCGGAAGCCACGTTCACTGAGACGTTCCAGGGGATGTCGTCGGACATCGACAACGATCACGACGAGCACGACGAACATCACGAAGAGCATCCCGACGCGCACTGATCGTGATGCAGCTTCAGGGGATGCGCATGGTTCGGGAGCTGCTGCCGGGATTGGCCGCAGCCCCCGACGTGCACCCACTCTTCGTGCACCTCCCCCTCGCCCTGCTCCCCATCGCGCTCGTTCTCGGAGTCGCGGCGCTGCGGGGCTATCCGGTAGCACGGATGGCGCGGATCACCTTCCTGACCGGAACCGCAGGACTCGTGCTCGCCGCGACGACGGGGCTTCTCGCCCAGACTTCTGTCCCCCATCCTTCGGGAACGATCGTCGCGACGCACCGCACCTGGATGCTCTTCATCCTCGCGGGTGCCGTGTTGCTCGCGATCCTGATGATTCCGACCTTCCGGATGACCGCCGGGATTTGGGTCGGCGCGCTCTTCGTCCTCAATGTGGCCCTGGTGCTGGGGGCAGACCGGGGTGGGCTCGCCGCTGCGACCATCCGCTCCAATCTCGCGATCGGCACCGCCCTGCCGCCCCCTCGTCCACCGCTCGCCGACCCATCCGAGTCACGCGGCACCGAAACCGAAACATCGGCCCCGGAACGACACGAGGGCGAGCGGGCCCTTCGAGGCCCGAAAGCAAGCACCACCGGAGACCCCGTTCGGGGTGCCGCACTCTATGAGCGACTGGAATGCGCGGACTGTCACGGTCCCGACCGAACGCTGGAAGCTCCCGGGATCCCGCCCGGATTGGATGACGCCGGCAGTCGGTTGCGAACGGATTGGGTCGAACGGTATCTGTCCCATCCCTTCCGGATCCGTTGGCTGAATGAAGGCGTCCGCCCCGTCTCGCGCATGCCCGACTATCGACTCGACGCTTCCGAGTGCCGTGACTTGGCGGCCTTTCTCTCTACCCGGATCGACAGCTCCCTCGCGGCAAAGACGGTACCCCGATGGAGTGCGGAGATCGCCGACGACGGCCGCCAGTTGGTGCGCGACTATGGGTGTCGTGGCTGCCACGTCATCGGCTCCGCCGGGGCCGCACTCGGACCCGACCTCAACGACACCGGAGCACGCCTGCGGCCGGCCTACGTCCTCGCCTTTCTCAAAGCACCCAAGTCGTTCATACCTGGAACTCCGATGAACGACTTCCACCTCTGGAGGGACGAGTCGGTGTCGATGACTCAGTATCTCTCCTCTCTCCGCGAGGCCGACCGGGGCTCCGGCGATCGTCCGGTGACCACGCCCGACCGCGGAGACCGGCCATGATCCGATCATCGGCAATTCCACGGAGCGACGGAGGATCCGCGTGACAACGGCTTCGAACGACACGATTGAAGAGGTCGCGCGCACAGGGACCCAATGGACCTGCCCGATGCACCCGGAGATCGTCCGTGACGAACCCGGCAGCTGCCCTATCTGTGGGATGGCGCTCGAGCCGCGAACGGTCTCGGTGGAGGAAGAGGGCAGCCCCGAGCTGGCCTCGATGACACGCCGAGTCTGGATCTCCGCAGCGCTTTCCGCCCCCCTGCTCTGGACCACGATGGGACACATGATTCCCGGAGTCTCCCTCCGCACCGGCAGTCACCCGGTGCTCGAGCTCGCGCTGGCCGCACCGGTCTGTCTCTGGGCGGCCTGGCCGTTCTACGTGCGTGCCGTTCACTCGATCCGCAGCGGACATCTCAACATGTTCACCCTGATCGGGCTGGGGGTGAGCGCGGCCTTCGGGTACAGCGTCGTGGCCGCACTTTGGCCGGGCCTATTCCCTGAGGCGTTCCGCGATCACGCGGGGAGGGTCGGTCTCTACTTCGAGGCCGCCGCCGTGGTCGTGACCCTGATCCTCCTGGGACAGGTGCTGGAGCTGCGCGCGCGCCATCAGACGAGCGGCGCGGTCCGCAAACTGCTGCAATCCCAGGCCAAGAGCGCGCGGAGGCTCACCGAGAACGGCGTCGAGGAGGACATCCCACTGGACGAAGTGCGCATCGGCGATCGCCTGCGCGTGCGCCCCGGAGAGAAGATCCCTACCGACGGAGTCGTCATCGACGGTCACAGCGCCGTGGACGAGTCGCTGGTGACGGGGGAACCGATCCCCGTGGAGAAGTCGACCGATGACGTCGTCATCGGTTCGACGCTCAACGGTCAGGGCACGCTGGTGGTGCGAGCCGAACGCGTCGGCCACGAAACCATGCTCGCCCGTATCGTCGCCCTCGTCGCGGAAGCCCAGCGAACACGCGCCCCGATCCAGCGGCTCGCGGATCGGGTGTCGGGAATCTTCGTACCCACGGTCATCCTCATCGCTCTCGCGACCTTCGCGATCTGGAGCTGGATCGGACCCGACCCCAAGCTCGCACACGCCTTGGTGAACGCGGTTGCGGTGCTCATCATCGCCTGTCCGTGCGCTCTCGGACTCGCCACTCCGATGTCGATCATGGTCGCGACCGGACGCGCGGCCCGCTTCGGCGTCCTGTTCCGTGATGCCGAGGCACTCGAGAGACTGGGAAGGATCGATACCTTGGTGTTGGACAAGACCGGAACCATCACGGAGGGGCACCCGAAGCTCGATACCGTCATCGCCGCCGAAGGATACGATCAAGCCGCGATCCTCCGCCTCGCGGCCGGAATCGAGATGGGCAGTGAACACCCGCTGGCGGCTGCGCTGCTCCAAGGGGCAAAGGAGCGTGGGCTCGAAACCTCACCCCCCGAGGAGTTCTCGGCCGTACCCGGTCAGGGAGTGACCGGCCGCGTGGACGGTCGGAACGTCGCTCTGGGCAACGCGTCGCTCATGACTTCTCTCGGGATCGGAACGGAGGCTCTCGCGGAAACCGCCGGAGAGCTGCAGGAGGATGGAAAGACCGTCATGTATCTCTCGGTCGACGGCGCGTTGGCCGGGCTCGTCGGC
>JAGQHR010000836.1 GCA_020431745.1 Candidatus Eiseniibacteriota bacterium | reverse complement strand
CGTCTCGACTCCGTTGCTCGATGCGGTACCGGGTTCGTCGATCTGCCAGACCGGCTCGGAGGAAGACGCCCCGGCGTCCGCTTCCGGACCGTTGACCGAAGCATCCAGGTCGATCTGGCCGAAGGTGGCGCCGGCCTCGTGGGAGGCCCCGTCCTCTCCGTTGTTCGCTCGGGCTCCACTCACCGGGAAGTGCTCGACTTCGAATCCGCCCGGTTCGTCGTGCTCCGCAGGTTCGTGTTTGGGTTCGCTCTTTCCTCCCAGCGCTTCTTCCATGGCGCCGCGATCGAGTTGGAACGGGGCGCCGGTCTCCTCTCCGAACGTGGAGAGATCGGTCGGAAGCTCGACGGGCTCCGGCTCCGGGATTCCGGACAGGTCGATCGTCGCGCCGTCCGCCTGGTCCGACCGGTCGGATCCAGCGGCCGAGACTCCGTCCTCGATGGCGTCCGGCAGCGCGGGCAGTCCCGGGGATTCTGGTTCGGGAAGCGCCGCATCCAGCATCGCAGGCGCCAGATCGGCCGATCCGACGCTGGGCGCCGACTCTTCCACCTCGTTGGCGGCGCGGTGAGCTTCCGCGGCCCGCGCCCGCAGATCGACGGCGATGTCCTCCGAGCCCGCCTCGGCCGCGTTGTCCGCGACCTCTTCGAGCAACTCGGCGGCACGCCCGTGACGGCGGATCCGTTGGAAATGCTCGACGAGACGGAGCGCGACCTCGACGCGGGTCCCCGTGATCGCGGCGGCCTGATCGAGCGTCTCGAGGAACTCGGTCGGAGGCACCGCTTCCCCGGAGAAAGAGTCGAGATAGACGAGATAGTGCGGCAATGCCTCGGTGGCCAGCCCTTCGGATTCGTAGAGCTGGGCCAGGCTCCGATGCACGTCCGGCCGGGCGCCGTCGATGCGCACGACTTTCTTCGCGATCGCAATGGCGTTGCGGTTGAGACCGACCGCTTCGTACGAACGAATCGCCTGTTGGTAGGCGGCCAGCGCGTCGTCGCGCTCGCCCACCCGCATCAACAGGTCGCCGAGATAGACGTGATCGTACGGATCGGCTTCGCCCTCGGTGACCAGGTCGCGCATCTTCTGGATCGCGTCCTGGACCTTCCCGTTGCGTACGAGATCCTGGGCCTTCCGCTTGGCTACGGTGCTCATCTGCGCAGGAGATCTCCGATTCCTTGAGCCTCGTGTTCGGGGTGCGCTGGCTCCCTGCCGGTTATCGACGCCGAACCGCCCGAACTCCATGCGAATCCGGGCGCCTCCCCCGACAGGGCCGATCCGGGCCGGTCCGAAACGCAGACACCGGGGTCTTCGCGACACCCGGCAGAAACTTCCTCCGGTCGTGGGGCCTGCCCTCTCACGCCTTGATGTTCGGTTGATTGATCAGCTTCGTTGCGCCCTTTCTCCGGAGCTTGCGCCACTCTTCGCGCGTCACCCGAGACGATACCCATAGCGTTCTACCAAGCAGTCGCTTAGCTCGCCCGATGGCTCCATCTCGGCCCGCGCCTTCCGATGGCCCGGCGTGGCCTCCCCTCGGAAGTGTCGTTTTCGGGCAGGTGCGGGAAGGATCGGCGAAGACGGGAAAGAAGTCTTTCCCAATGCCCGAAGTTAAGAAAGATGTCTTTACTTACTGGCGGGCTTGCGCAAGATTGGTTTCGTACATGACACGAAGCACGGGACAGCTCATACGATCGACGGTCGCCGGGGAGGAGGTTCTCGCCTTCGTGCCGGCGCCGCTTCCTCCGATCGATCCTCGGCTGGAGCTGGATGCCGAGTCCCGGGGGCTGCTCGCGGCGGCCGAGGAAGGTCTGCGTCGGCTCGAGCTGGCTGCCGAGATGGTTCCGTCCCTTGACTGGTTCATCTACGGCTTCGTCCGCAAGGAGGCCGTGCTGTCGTCGCAGATCGGGGGAACGCAGGCGACCCTCCGCGACATCGCGACCTTAGAGGACACCAGCAGCACCGACCGCCCCGACGACGTCGAGGAGGTCTGCAACTACGTCGAAGGCCTGAACCACGCCCGCGCCGCGATCGCCGACCCGGCCGGCCTGCCGCTGAGCACGCGGCTCTTGTGCGACGTCCACCGGATCCTCATGCGCGGCGTACGCGGCGAGGACAAACTCCCGGGCGAGATCCGCCGGAGCCAGAACTGGATCGGCGGGACGCGCCCAGGCAACGCCAGCTTCGTTCCGCCGCCCCACG
>JAGQHR010000835.1 GCA_020431745.1 Candidatus Eiseniibacteriota bacterium | reverse complement strand
GTGCAACCAACGGCGGTCCGCGACGATGCGCGCTTGGTTCTCCCGAACGCGTATCTCGAACCCGATTCCGTCATCGGCGGCACGGACCGGTGCCGCGCAAGCGAGGATCGCGGGAAGGCCGAAGAGCGCCACGAGCGCGAGGGTTGCCGCAAAGACGGGGCCCCCGCCGCGGCCGGAACGGTGCCTCCCGCGATGTGAGCCGGCGCGACGGACATGGTGTCCCCCGCAAGGGGAGCCGCCGCGATGGGCATGGTGCCTCCCGCACGAAAAACCGGGGCGGCCGGGAGGGCGCTTCCCACGACGAACGCCGACGCACTCTTGTCGCGACGTTCGGCTAAAGACCATTGGTGATCGCCTTGCGGGGAATGAGCAGGCGCAGCGAAGCCGCAGCCGCCGTCGTGCAGTCGAGACCGATGGAGACCTCGTGGTGCCCCTCCGGAACGTCGAAGATGACCTCTTTCCCCACCCCCGGGGTGATCTCGGGAAGGCCCGGATAGATCGAGGTCGCGCTCGCACGCGAGGTCAGCTGCTGCGACTGCACGAGCGCGCCGTCGATCCCCACCTTGATCGCATAGGTCTTGGACGCACCACGCTCGTGATCGAAGTCGAGGCGCGTCCACGCCTTCATCCGCACCGGCCCGTTGACGGAAAACGTGATCGGCACCTCGAGGTCGAAGCGATAGTAGGTCACTTCGGAATCCGCACTGTGAAGGAGCGCCGACTCCTTGTACGTGTCGGGCGCGAACGGCACATAGTGCAGCTTCGGCGCCTTCCCCTTTCCCCGGAAGAGCCGCAAGGCCAGGCGTACATCGTCCTCGGCGGGGTAGAGCCGAATCTTGTGGTGGCCTTCGCGAATCTGCACGACCGCCCGCTCCAGCGATCCCGCGGCCATCCCGTCCTCCGCGTACGCGAAGCTCTCCCCGTCGGAGGATTCCTGCAGGGTGCGCGTCCGAACGCCGTCGATCTCGAGACAGATCCCATAGGGAATCGGGCCTTCCGGAGGCTCGGAAGCGAAGAGACGACGGCTGAGGATGCGCAGCGACGCCGGACCTTTGACCGATAGCTCGATCGGTGCGGTCCGGGACGTCACGTGGTACGAGCTCAGCTTCGTCCCCACTTGAAGCTGGATCATCTCGGTGTTCCGGGGAACGATCCGGGACGAGTCCGAGGCGGCGACCGCAACGGTCCCGGCACCGGCCACGACCAAGGCGACCGCACCTGTCACGGCGACAAGTCCGAACGTCCACCAAGTCCGGGAGACACCGATCATGCGGGCTGTCCTTTCTGTTTGCTCGCCGCGCCGAGATCGGGTGCGGCCACCAGTCCGATCGCCGGCGCATCTTCGCGAGCCCGCGCCCTTTGGATCGCCAGCCTGCGCCAACGGAGCATCCCGATGGCAAGGAGGAGATAGGTCACGAGCGACGGCACGACGATCCGCAGGTCGTAGACCTCGCGATGAAAGATGTTCCCTTCCCCGACGTTCGGCACCACCTCGGGAGCGATCGGAAACCCGTGCCGCTGGGCGATCGTCTCGATCTGCAGCATGTGGATGAACGGAACCCGGCGCTTTCCGTAGTGCTGCAGAGCACCCCGCTGGGTCCAGTTGTACTCGGGCAGCTCCAGGTTCGGCCCCGAACGCAGGAGACCGCCGTCGAGACTGGTGCCGATGCTCGCGGAGCCTCCTCCGATGTTGACGTAGGCCCGCACTCCCCGCGGCTCGGCCTCCCGGTCGAAAATCGCGATTCGCTCCCGGATCGATTCGTCGAGCGTCGACCGGGAGATGAGGGGAACGTCGTTGCGCGTGATCGCCTCCTGCAGGAGATCGCGCCCCTTCGGACTCAGCCCCCGACCCCGATCGTTGCTTCCGCCCAAAGATGCGGCCAGGCTGCGCGCATGGATCAGCCCGCGGTCGTAGAGCAGGCGCTCCATATCGAGCCAGGAGAAGGCGGGATCGTTCGCACCCCACATGCTCGCACCGACCGAGGTGATGGGCAGCGGCAGCAGGGACAGCTCCTCCGCGGCCACGATCGCGCAGATGTTGAGGGCCGGAAAGGATCCCGTCATGGCCAACGCGACCGGATCCCCGGGCTGGAGACCGAGGTCGCGGTAGTACTCGACGAAGAGAGCCGCGAAGTTCGGATTGACCGAAGTCAGCTTGGCGTCGAGAACGCCGCGATCGGTCGTCGTGAGCGTGA
>JAGQHR010000834.1 GCA_020431745.1 Candidatus Eiseniibacteriota bacterium | reverse complement strand
CAGCGAGGGGGTCGTCGGCTTGAACTTCTTGAGTCCCATTCTGATCGCTCTCCGCTACTCAGGTCGAAAACCTGAACTCATGCAGGTCGAAGACTTCATTCCGAACCGGCCCGTGGGCCCGATCCGATCCCGGCCCTCAAACCTGATCAAAGACATCAATAGTCTGGTCTTTCTCGAGCGTAACCACGGCCTTCTTCCAGTCGGAACGGTGCCCCGTCACCAAACGGGTCCGCCGGGGCTTGCCGTGCTGGTTGATGGTCCGGACTCCCTTGACCTTGACCTTGAAAATCTCTTCTACCGCCGCAGCGATCTGCAGCTTGTTCGCGTTCCGGTCGACGACGAACAGATAGACGTTCTCGGACATCCGCATGCGCGTGCCCTTCTCGCTGAGAATGGGACGCCGGATGATCGCGCGCGGATCCGTCGAGGACTTCACGAGCGCACCTCCTTCAACGCGTCGACCGCCTTCTGGGTCACCAGCACGTGGTCGGCCCAGAGCACTTCATACGCGTGGATCTGGTGAGCATTGGTGGTGTTGAGGCGCTCCATGTTCCGCCCCGCGCGGATCACCATCGGATCGTGTCCGTCCACCACGAGGAGGCACTTCTGATCGCCGAGCCCGAGGCTCTTGACCATCTGCGCGACTTCCTTGGTCCGTCCGTCGGCGACACCCGATCCGGTGAGCACCGTCACCCGACCGTCCTTGGCCCGCACGGTGAGGGCCGACCGGAGGGCGAGGCTGCGCACCTTCTTCGGCAGGCGTCCGTACCAGTCGCGCGGATGCGGCCCCTTGGTCGGGGGACCACCGACCCAAACCACGGTCCGGGTGGAACCGGAGCGGGCCCGGCCCGTGCCCTTCTGCCGCCACGGCTTGACGCCTCCACCGGAGATGGTCTTGCGCGTCTTGGTCTGAACCGTACCCTGGCGCTGATTCTTCAGGTAGTTGACGACGGCCTGCCACATGACGTGACGATTGATCTCCGATTCGAAGATCTCGGCCGGCAGATCAACGGTGCCCTTGTCGGCTCCCGAGGGATCTTTCAGCTGAGCGGTCGCCATGGCCTACTTTCCTTTCTTCTGCTTGATCGCGGGACGGATCGTGACGAGGCTGTTGGCCGCGCCCGGAACCGCACCCCGGACGAGCACGAGGTTGCGGTCGGTGTCGATCCGCACCACGCGCAGGTTGAGCACCGTCACCTGCTTGTCGCCCATGTGCCCGGGAAGCTTCTTACCCTTGAAGACGCGGTTCGGATAGGCGCTCTGTCCCACCGATCCCGGGAGGTCACCGGTCTTGCTGCCGTGCGATCCGGGCCCGCCGTGGAACCCGTGACGCTTGACCACGCCCTGGAAGCCGCGCCCCTTGCTCTTGGAGATGACGTCGACGCGGCTGCCGACCTCGATCTTCTCGACGGTGAGGACATCGCCGGACTTGAACTCGTGTCCTTCCTCGACGCGGAACTCGCGCAGGAAGCGCATGGGCTGGGCACCGTGCTTCTTGAGGTGACCGCGGCGCGGGCTGTTGAGCCGGCGCTCCTTCACCTCTTCGAACCCGACCTGGATCGAGTCGTAGCCGTCCTGGTCTTTCGTCTTCACCTGAACGACAGGGCAGGGTCCGGCCTCGATCACCGTGACTGGAACCAACGCTCCGTCCTCGGTAAAGATCTGGGTCATTCCGAGCTTGCGCCCAATCAGACCAACCATGAGCACTCTCTCCTAGGGCACGGCCGAGCTCGGCCACGCCTCATCGTCTCGGTCGGCGCCGGCCTCGCTGCCGGCACCGATCTCCAACTACAGCTTGATCTCGATTTCCACGCCCGCGGGCAGCTCGAGCTTCATCAGGGCGTCCATCGTCTGCTGCGACGCCTGGGTGATCTCGATCAGACGCTTGTGGACGCGCATCTCGAACTGCTCACGCGACTTCTTGTCGACGTGCGGCGAGCGGTTGACCGTGAAGACGCTCCGCTTCGTCGGAAGCGGGATCGGACCGGCCGTGATGGCGTTGGTCCGCTTGGCGGTCTTCACGATTTCGCCGGCCGAACGGTCGAGGACCGCGTGGTCGTACGACTTCAGCTTGATCTTGATTTTCTGAACAGCCACCGCAGTCTCTCCGTTACTCGTCGATTTCCGCGACGACGCCGGCGCCCACGGTGCGTCCACCCTCGCGGATGGCGAACTTCGAGCCCTTCTCGCACGCGATCGTCTT
>JAGQHR010000833.1 GCA_020431745.1 Candidatus Eiseniibacteriota bacterium | reverse complement strand
TCGGACCTTCCGCCGGCACGGCCGAGCCGGCGAGTTGCCGGCACTGGTCGCTCCAGATGCGCGCCGGGCGCGCGATCTCCGGATCGTTGGTGGCCGCCGCCATTTCGAAGTACGACAGCGCGTTCACAGGCTCACCGGAACCGTAGTAGTAGAGACCGAGCCAGTACGCGGCGCGCGCGGCGGTGCGTGGATCGCGATCACGATGCGCGAGAGCTTCCATCTCCGGTTTGGCTTCGGCGGCGTGCACGAGGGAGCGCGCGCGCTTCCAGTCGTCGCTGCCGGCCTGACCCGAAAGGGGTGGCGCGACGTTTCTCGTGCCGGACGTCTGCGCGAGTGCGGACTGGAAGCAACTGGCGAGGAGTCCGGCCGCGAAAACCCCGGTCAGCCGGCGCATCCGGACGGTGCCGAGGACTCCTCCCGCCTCCCGAGAGCGCGCGGCCGTCGGACATCGGCCGAAGCTCATGAGTCCGCCGACGGGACCGGAACGGGGCTCCGCTGCTCGCTCGTCGAAGGG
This sequence comes from Candidatus Eiseniibacteriota bacterium, assembly GCA_020431745.1. Lineage (GTDB taxonomy): Bacteria > Eisenbacteria > RBG-16-71-46 > CAIMUX01 > CAIMUX01 > JAGQHR01. Next base: position 1,699 of record JAGQHR010000833.1, on the reverse strand, counting down.
CTCGTCCCACCCCCGGTCGCGAGGGCGTGGTATCCGAGCAGGGATTCGATCTCTTCGAGCGCCGCATCGGTCTGACCGACCTGAAGGTAGCACTCGACCAGCAATCGGCGCGCCTCCTGGTGCGACGGATCGGCGGCGAGTGCCGCCTGCAGGACACGGATCGCCTCCTCCGGCCCAATCCTCGCCATCGGCGTGCGGCGCCAGCGCGACCTCGGCCGCGGGGGACCGGGGCGAGGTGTGGAGCGGGCGCGCGTAGGCTTCGATGAGATCTCCGAACTTCCCCATCTCGTAGTAGGGGGGTTCGAGACGGGCGAAGACCTCGCCGGCGCGTTCCGGATGCCCCTCCGCGAACTCCAGCCAAAGCTCGGCGGCTCGCTCGTGATCGTCCTCGGCCGCGTAGACGTCGCCGAGCAGGATCCGCTCGGTGCCCTCGTTGGCTCCCTGCTTCATCGCCTCCTCCAAGAGGCGGCGGGCCTCCGCGTGCTCTCCCGCGGCCAGCCGATGCTGCGCGGCCATGACCCGGGCCTGGGCCGGCTTCGGCTGCGCGGTTCCCGGTGCGATCCGTTCGAGCTCGCCGAGAACGGAGAACGCGCGCTCCCATTCGGCGCGAGCCACGTAGGCGCGCGCCAGACCGGAGAGGGCGACCGTGCTGCGCTTCTTCTCCGACCGCACCCGTTCGCCCAGACGGATGACCTCGGGCCAGGCCTCCATCTCGACCAGGTCTTCCAGCAACGACTCTCGGATCCGCAGCATCAGATCGGGATCCTCGATCGGCCGGGCCGCCAGACCCGCATGGATCTTGTGCGCCTTCGCGGGCTGCCCCATGGCCCGGACGAGGTCACCGAGTCGGAGGTAGGCGAGGATGTTGTCAGACTCCTCCCGCGCGACCTTGCGGAGCGCCTCCAACGCCTGCACCCGCTGCCCGCGGATCAACGCATCGATGGTCTCCAGATAGGCCTGCGCGGCGTTCCAGGGTCGTTCCTCCCGGCGCCGGCTCAGCAGCCACGGCAACCCCGTGACGGCGAGCACCAACACCAGAACCAGAACCAGGAGCCAGAACTGTCCGGTGGTCATCGCGTCTCCCCTGCTGTGACCGGCCTCCGGTGACCGCGTCGGCCGCTCGTCGATCTCATCGTCCGCCGAGCCGAGAAGTTCTCACCTCGCCCCGAGGTGGCTCTCCGCCACGAACTCGCTACGATTTGGGTGGCCCGAGGGCGGGGTCCTCCTCCAGCGGAAGCTCTTCGAGAGTGATGCTGCGCAACTGGTGCAGCTCTTCACCCACCCGCCGGTTCTCCCGACGCAGACGCGCGATCTGCGTCTTCATCCGCACCACGTGGAACACGTGGATCACGGCGAACGTGATGAGCCCCGCCAGATAGGAACAAAACATGACCAGGGCGAGAGGTTGACGTTCGTAGAGGGCGAAGGGCTCGAGATGAACGTCGACGCGGGCCTGGACGTTTTGGATGACGATGAAGATCAACACCGACATCAGTCCCAGCAGGGAGACCAGCTTGAGGATCGAAAGCATCAGCACCCCCGTTCGTGGGCCCACGTCGCGCGTACGGACGCCGGCCGCGCCATTCTAGGAACCGTTTCGCGACCCGTTCAATCGTTTTCCCGAAGGAGATCCCGCACCCGGCTCCGCACCAAAAAAAGGGAGGGGGAAGCCGAGACTCCCCCCTCCGAACCCGGGCCG
>JAGQHR010000832.1 GCA_020431745.1 Candidatus Eiseniibacteriota bacterium | reverse complement strand
GATCTCGTTGGTGTTCGTGATGGGAATCTTGGGCGTCGGAATCGTCGCGTCGATCGTCGCGGGGCGATCCGACCCCGCGAAGTTGGTCGGTCCGCCGCGCGAGTGATGCGCGATGACTAGCGGAAGAAAATCCAGCTCACGGCCAGGAAGATGGGGATCAGCACGACCACCGAGTATCCGATGTAGCCGACGAACGAGGGCATGCGGACTCCGTGGGCCTCTGCGATCGACTTCACCATGAAGTTGGGACCGTTTCCGATGTAGGTGTTCGCTCCCATCGTGACGGCGCCGCACGCGACGGCGGCCAGGAGCCGATGAGCCTCGGGCCCGCGCGCCAGCAGATCGGCCAAGTAGCGCGGCGTATCGACGCCGACGCCCATGTGTCCGGCGGCCGCCGCCCCGAAGGTGAGAAAGGTCGGGGCGTTGTCGAGGAAGCTCGAAAGGAACCCGGTCAGCCAGTAGAACTGCCAGGCCTCCTCCAGGCCGAGCTCCGGCCCGCGGACGTTGAGGATCTGGAGCGGCGCGATCATCGTGACGAAGATGCCGGCGAAGAGAACACCGACCTCCACGATCGGCGCGAACGCGAAGCGATTGGCGAGATGGATGGAACGGCGCGTCGTCCAGAACGAGATCGCGGCGAACGCGGCCATGAGGGCTTCCTGCACGCCGAAGGGCCAGCTCTCGCCGTGGTTGCCCCACCCTTGTCCCTTGCCGATCACCGTGCCCACGATGGCGAGCAGGAGGACGACGTTGGACCAGCCCTCCACGCGAATCGGCTCGTGTTGGAGCACCTTTTCGAGGTCGGATCCGGGCTCCTCCCGCTCCTGCCGGTTGAGCATCGCCTGGTCGTAGAAGTTGAAGACGACGAGGAGGGCTCCATTGACCAGTGCCCAGACCGGCCAGAGCCGCAAGGTCCACGCGAACGGCACACCCTTGAGGAAGGCGAGGAAGAGCGGAGGGTCTCCCAACGGAGTGAGGAGACCACCGCAGTTCGAAACCACGAAGATGAAGAAGATCACCAGGTGAACCTTCTTCTTGCGTTGCTCGTTGGCGCGGAGGAACGGACGGATGAGGGTGACCGACGCCCCGGTCGTGCCGATGAGACTGGCCAGGATCGCTCCCAATCCCAGCATCGCCGTGTTCGCCAAGGGCGTTCCGCTGAGCGAACCCCGCACCAGGATCCCGCCCGAGATCACGAAGAGCGATCCGAGCAGCGCCATGAACGAGGTGTAGTCCAGGAGCGCGTGATGCAGCTCTCGGCTGCCCGCTGAGCCGACCCGGAAGAACAGCCACAACGCCGTCGGCAGTCCCAGAAGGAGGCTGATCAGGGCTTTGTTGCGGTTCCGCTCCCAGAAGTGCGGGGCGAACAGAGGGAGGGTCGCGATCGAGGCGAGCAGCAACAGAAACGGGGTGACGCTCACCAGAGGGAGCGATCCATCAGCCGCGTGTGCGCTCATCGTTGTGCGTTCATGCCCGAATCCGAGTCGGCGTTCCGGACGGGGCCTCTCTCTGCGGGGCCCCTCGTTCCGCCCGTCGCCGAGCACGCTCCTTTGAGCGCCCAATCATGGACCGTTCCCGGATCGTGACAAGTGGTTTCAATCGGGAGTGTCCGTGTTGCACTCGGCGACGATCCAACGGGCTCCGGCGCCCAAGACCTGCTGCCAATCTCCCGGGAAACGGTGGCCTCCCGGATGCGCGAACTCCTGGTGGGGCTGTCCCCAACGCGTCCAGTAGTCGGTCAAAGCGTCGGCGTTGTCTAGGATCTCCGGCTGATCCGTGGACCCGTACACCAACCAAACGGGATGGTGGGTCGTCGTCGCCGTGGGTTTGCCGGGCAGCTTTCCGCCCGAAGGAGACACCGAGAGCGCGCCGCCGTAGATCTCCGGGTAGTAGGCGACCAGCAGCGCCGACCGGATGCCACCCTGGGAAAACCCGCCTACGTGAGTCGGCGAGAAGTCCAGTCGCGGATCCGCTTTCAGCGCGGCGATCTGCTCCTGAATGTACGCGTGCGTATCCGCGATATCGGGTCCCCAGCTGCGGCGTCCGTCTCCCAGTTCCTGCGGCGCGTCGACCGAGATCGCGGCCGCGCCGTTGATCGCCACGACCTGGGCCAGCTCACGGAAGTCTTCCTTGTTGGTGCCGTAGCCGTGGAGTAGGACGAACACCGGCCATCCGTCGGCGGGAGGATCGCCGGCGGGATAGGCCACGAGACAC
>JAGQHR010000831.1 GCA_020431745.1 Candidatus Eiseniibacteriota bacterium | reverse complement strand
CGGCGGAAGGGTTCCGCGATAGACCGGCACCTCCTTGAGCAGGATGGCGAAGGCGTGATCGCCGATCGGTTGTCGCCCGCGCACCATGATGCGCGGAATGAGGACGCCATGCTCGTAGTAGAGCGAGCTCTGGAGCTCGGGGATGAGCCGACCGAGCGCCTTGCCACCCTCGCCGGCTCGGTCGATGTGCGGGGTCAAGCTCTCGCTGACCTGCACCATGATCGGGACGGCGGGGCCGACGCGCGGCGCCGTCGACAGATCGTCCTCGGACTCCTCCGAGGGTTCCGCGGCGGCCTGCTCCTCCCGCCGGCGCGTGTAGAAGAGCCCGTACGAGATGCCACCGGAGATCGCTCCCAGGAGGAAGAACGGGATGGTCGGGAGGCCGGGCACGAGGCCGAGGGCGATGAGCAGCACGGAGACGATGGCGAGCGCTTTGGGTTGGGCGAGGACCTGGCTACCGATGTCCTGGCCGAGGTGGGTCTCCGCCTCCTCCGAAGCCACGCGCGTGACCACGATTCCTGCGGCGACCGAGATGAGGAGGGCGGGCAGCTGGCTCACCAGCCCGTCTCCGATGGTCAGGATCGAGTAGGTCTGGGCGGCCTGTCCCGCGGCCATCCCGCGCTGGAGGATTCCGATCGCGAATCCTCCGATCAGGTTGATCAACGTGATGATGATGCCCGCGATGGCGTCGCCTTTGACGAACTTCATCGCACCGTCCATCGCGCCGTAAAGCTGGGACTCGCGCTGGAGTGCGTTGCGGCGGCGGCGGGCCTCGTGCACGTCGAAGAGGCCGGCTCGGAAGTCGGCATCGATCGACATCTGCTTGCCGGGGAGCGCATCCAGCGTGAAGCGCGCGGCCACTTCGGCGACGCGTTCGGCGCCCTTGGTGATCACCACGAACTGGATGATCGTGAGGATGAGGAAGATCACGATGCCGACGACGATGTTGCCCCCCGCGACGAACGATCCGAATGCGCGCACGACCTCTCCGGCGTTGGCCTGCAGGAGGATGAGCCGGGTCGTCGAGACGTTGAGGCCGAGACGGAAGAGCGTCGTGATGAGCAGGATGGTCGGGAAGGAGGCGATCTTGGTCGCGTTCTGGATGTAGATGGAAACGAACAGGATGGTCGTGGCCGCGAAGATGTTGGTAGTGAGGAGGACGTCCAAGAGGTGCGTCGGCAAAGGGATCAACATCATGCCGACGATGCTGGTGATGAAGAAGGCCAACAGCACGTCGCTGTACTGGGTCAGGACCTTCTCGACGTTGCCGGTACGGATGTCTTGTACGAGCCCTGCGAGACGGTTCACGCGTCTCCTCCCTCTCGATCGCGAGCCTGGGGCCCGGGCCGACGGTGCCTGTCGGGAATCCGAGGCCATGCCGGGAAACGACCCGACCCGGAATCAGTCCGGCGACCATCTTATGCGGGGATCTGCCCAGGTGCACCCGCCTTTGCGGGTCTGCGTGGTGCTTATCGCGAAACCCGCAACGCCGGTTGCTCACGGATTCGGAAGATTGGTCCCGGAGACGGAAACGGCGGGCGGCACGCCCAGCCTGGATTCCTCACCAGGGTTCGCAGCGGAACGGTGCTGAGAAGCCCAGGCTAGACGGCGTCGCGGGTCAGGCCCTGTGGGGACCGTTCTGGTGCGGCCGGGACCTGCGCGCGCGGATCGGCGAGGGCGCGCTGGATGGCCCCGAGTGTCAAAATCCAAAGGACGAGCATGAGGGCGCTTGCGACCAGGGTGGCTCCGAGGGAGAGCACCGCAAAGTCGTAGAGACCGTGGAGCACCATGCTCGCCAGAAGGGGCACGATCTGCCAGAGCCGCCGCCGGAGCCGGGTCCGTGCTTGCAGACGCGCGCGAGCCAGCCCGAATCCCCAGATCGAGGCGAAGAGCGCGTGGGTCAGAGGAGAGGCCACGGCGCGAGCCAGCTGTTCGGTCAGCTCCAAGTACGGGACGTAGAGCAGGTTCTCGGCAGCGGCGAACCCGAGGGCGAGAGTGCTGGCGTAGATGACGCCGTCGACCGGTTCGTCGAACTCCTTCCAGCGGTAGCAGACCCCGCGGGCGAAGAGGAACTTGGCGCCTTCCTCGATCGGTCCGATCAGTCCGACACAGTAGAGCAGAGCCCAGGATCGGACTGGTCCGGGACCCGCGGGCAGCCCCAGGTGGGAGAGCAGCCGAAACGTTCCGAACGCGAGGAGCGTGGCCGCCATTCCCAA
>JAGQHR010000830.1 GCA_020431745.1 Candidatus Eiseniibacteriota bacterium | reverse complement strand
TGGGTGCCTCCCTGTTTGGAACGGAGCGAGTGTACCGGATGATGGGGGCGCGGCGGGTGGATCCAGGGAGGGACCCATGGGCTGGGTTTGGGCGGGACTCTTGTCCTTCCTCCTCGGCTCGATTCCGAGCGGGTTGTGGCTGGGACGCGCGGTTCGCGGGATCGATGTCCGAGAGCACGGGTCGGGCAACCTCGGTGCGACGAACGTCTATCGGACCCTCGGGCCCCGCTGGGGGATCAGCGTTCTCCTGCTCGATGCGGCGAAGGGCGTCGGAGCGGTGCTCGTGTCCCGGGCCGTCGGCGGAACGGCGAATCCGGTCCTGCTCGGTCTCCTGGGGATGATCGGCGCCGCCCTGGGCCACATGTTCACGCCCTTCGCGGGGTTTCGGGGTGGCAAGGGGGTCGCCACGCTCGCGGGAGCCTGGGGTGCCGTCGCCCCGTTCACCCTCGCGATCGCGCTGGGCGTTTGGATCCTGGCTTTCGCGACTACCCGGATCGTGTCGATCGCATCGATCCTGGCGGCGGTGGCCCTGCCGATCGCGGCGGCGATCGACGCCGGTGTGCGCGACCCGCGCTTCGCTACGGCGTTGCTCGTCGGGACTCTCCTGATCTTGCGTCACCGGAGCAATCTGACCAGACTGCGCAGACGGGAAGAACGGCGCCTCGATCTCCGAGGACCCGGACCACGAACCTGAGCTGACCGAAGGGGCCACCTCGCCGATGCCAACCCCGCGAGAGAGCCGACCGAGCGACCGTCCCGTGGACCGGCCGATCACGATCTACGGGGGCGGCAGCTGGGGCACCACCCTCGCGGTGCTCCTGGCCCGGTCCGGCACCCCTGTCACCCTCTGGGCCCGCGATCCGGAGCAGGGCGCGCAAATGGCGGCTCTGCGCGAGAACGTGAAATACTTGCCCGGCATCCGCTTTCCTGATTTGATTCGCGTCGTGCATGAGGCGACTCCGCCCGCCTGTCCCGGGGGAGAGGCGGTGGTTTCCGTGCCGTCGCACGCCGTTCGTGGATTCGTTGCATCGATGTCCGGACCGGCGCCGGCAGTTTGGGTGATCGCAAGCAAAGGGCTCGAGGAGGGAACGTGCCTTCGGATGACCGAGGTGGTGGCCCAGTCCTCGCGGGAGCCGTTGCCCGCGGTCGTGCTCGCCGGCCCCAGCCTCGCGCGAGAAGTCTCCGCGGGGAAACCGACGGCTCTTCTTGCGGCCTCGGACGATGACGCGGAGGCGCGCCGGATCCAGAAGCGCTTCGCGAGCGAGCGGTTTCGGGTCTACCGTTCTTCCGATCCCGTCGGCGTCGAGCTCGCGACGTCGCTCAAGAACGTGGTCGCTCTGGCGGCCGGGATCGCCGCCGGGCTCGACCTCGGGGCGAACGCGCTCGGTGCCCTCGTGACGCGCGGTCTCGCGGAGATCACACGGCTCGGATTGGCCCTGGGGGCGCGCATGGAAACGTTTCTGGGACTCGCCGGCGTGGGGGATCTGGTCACGACCTGTTCCAGCCCGCTCAGCCGGAATCACGCGCTGGGAGAGGCGCTGGGACGCGGTCAGCGTCTCGAGGACGCGCTCCGATCGATGACGATGGTGGCCGAGGGTGTGCGCACCGCACACGCCGCGGTCCATCTCGCGGAGCGAGTGGGGGTCGAAGTCCCGATCGCATCCCAGGTCCACCGCATCCTTGCTGAAGGACTCGACGCGCGTACTGCGCTCGATGAGCTCATGACCCGTCCACTGCGCTCAGAATGACGGGGAGGATTCAGGATGGCGGAAGAGCAGAACGTGTCGGAGCCGATCAAGAAGCTGTACTACTCGATCAGCGAGGTCAGCGATATGTTGGGCGTGAAGCCGCATGTCCTGCGGTACTGGGAGAGTCAGTTCGGAGCGCTGCGTCCCAAGAAGAGCCGGGCCGGCAATCGGATGTATCGCGAGCGGGACGTCGAGGTCCTCCGGTTGATTCAGGATCTGCTCCACGTGCGCCGCTTCACGATCGCCGGGGCACGCCGCGAGATCGGTCGTCTCCGGAACGCGGGCACGTCGTTTCCCCCGGCCGAAATGCCGGAGGGAAGCGAGTCGACCGATGCTCCGGTGGTTCCCGAGGTCCCGGCGAACCCGGTGCCTTCGCTCTCCCGGGCGTCCACCCATACCGAGGAGAGGGCCGGGGCCCCGGACCGCGGCGCCCTGCCTCCCGCGACCCATCCGGCACCCGTCGCGGATG
>JAGQHR010000829.1 GCA_020431745.1 Candidatus Eiseniibacteriota bacterium | reverse complement strand
ACACCGAAACCACATCCGGCGGGATCAAGACCCGCGACTTCGACAAGATCCTCAAAGAGCTCCAGGCCTCGTTCGCGATCCATGAGCGGATGGGCTCGGTGCTCGGGGGCGTGCACTTCGAGCTCGCCGGAGAGGACGTCACCGAGTGCATCGGCGGTGCGCGGGGGCTGACCGAAGCCGACCTGACCCGCGACTACCGCAGCCGCGTCGATCCCCGGCTCAATTCCGAGCAGGCGATCGAAATGGCGATGCTGCTCGCCCACGAGCTCCGCGGCGGCCATTAGCAGGTTGCGGAAGAACCGCGGTTTTTAGTCGATGTCTCCCTGCGGGAGGTCGTCCACGGGCGAGTGAACACCGTTTCACACGACCCGCCGCGGTTCTGTGAGTCCCTCGGAAGGGCGGCTTCGTATCCCGCCCCGGTTTGCCTCATGCCGGGGCCGTCCAGGTCAGGTTTCGAAGCCGGGTGATGTTGTAGGCCGCCAGGGTGAGCAGGAACGTCCAGCCCACCCGATGGAGCCCGCGATGGCGAGTCTTTCGCAACCCGCCGACCGTCTTCGTCCAACCGAAGATCTGCTCGACGAACTTTCTCCGGCGCTGACTGGTTGCATACCCCGCGTGCCGAGTCGTTCGGCTGTCGATCGCGCTACGGCGACCACTCGTGTTCTGGGCCACGTGCGGCGTGGCTCCCTGCTCGCGAAGGTCAGCGACGAACTCGGCGGTGTCGTACCCCTTGTCGCCAGCCACGGTCTTTCTCCCGCGCTTTCCCAGCGATCCCACCATGTCGACCGCCGCCTCTCGTTCCGCCGTGCCCGTGGCGATCGTCAGATCCCCCGAGACGACCAGGCCGTTGCGGTTCTCCATCAGAACATGGCCCTGGTAGCAGAGAATGGCACCGACGTGGTTCCCCTTCCGGAAGAGCCGGGACTCCGGATCGGTCTTCGATTCATGCGTGTCGTTCGTCCGCTTCTCGCCGCGGAAGTCCACGTCCGGGTTGCTTCCACGGCCCGATCCCGGGCCACCCTTCTTCGAGGATCCCTTCTTCTGGAAGCTCTTCTGGCTCGCCCAGGCCTCCACCAGTGTGCCGTCCACCGTGAAGTGTTCGGTCGAGAGCAGGTGCTGGGCCTTCGCTTGCGCCAGGACCCGCTCGAAGAACACTTGGGCGATGTCTCCTTCCAAAAGCCGGTCCCGGTTCTTCGTGAACACCGTGGGGTCCCAGATGCGATCGTCCGCCGCCAACCCCACGAACCACCGGAACAGCAGGTTGTAGTCGAGTTGCTGCATCAGCATCCGCTCGCTCCGGATCGTGAAGAAGATCTGCAGCAGCAAGGCTCGCAACAACCGCTCCGGCGCGATCGACGGGCGACCGGTCTTCGAGTAGATCCGATCGAAGTCCGGCGACATCTCCTGGAGGGCTTGATCGACGATTACTCGGATCGGACGCAAGGGATGGTCTTGGGGGACGCGACTGTCCAGAGAGACAATGCTCCACATTCGGTCCTGGCGGTCGTCGTCTCCTCGCATGGGCTCCTCCGTGAGCAACGGGACGTCGTTGACGGCTGTAGAGCCTTCATACCACGACGCATCCGCTCCCAAAGAGCCTTTTTCCGCAACCTGTTAGCGGTCGCGTGGCACTGGTTCGAAAAAGAGCCTGAGCTTCGCTTCCAAACTCCCGGCTCAGCGCGGGGAGACAACTCCGCGACCTCAGAAACGCGGTGGCGGACTGAGTCGCAATTGCTTACGGGTTTTCTTCCGCACCACGCGTTTTTCGTGGCTGTTTTCGCCCCCGGTTTGCGCATCGACAGGCAACCCGCCGCGCCCGGCGTTCTCTCCGAGGCCGCGGACATGTACCCCACGCCAAGCTCGGGGACGAACACGGACGAAGCGGCATCGCGAGAGGTCGCGGAAAGGAACAGCCATGCGTTTCGCTCGACCCATGCACCTCTTCTTGATGGCCACCCTCTTCTTCGGGGTGCTCATGAGCGGTTGCGGCAAGGAATCTCGGATCATGAACGGAAGTCCCGTCGGCGGCACCGTCCCCGACGGACCGATCGAACCGACCGTACTGCCCGACTCCGTCGTCTTCAGCACCTGGGTGCTCGACGAAGGACACATGCTGTCGAGCGTGGTCGCCGGCGTGGAGGTCACAGCGCTCGACTTGCAGGAGGACGGACACGCGCGGGTCTGGTTCCATGACAACGTCACCGGGGCCAATGACTGCGCCCG
>JAGQHR010000828.1 GCA_020431745.1 Candidatus Eiseniibacteriota bacterium | reverse complement strand
TGCGCGGCGGCCACGCCCGCGGTCGCATCCGCCATCTCCAGAGAAGTCGCAGCGAATCCGGGATGGGACGATCGCGACACCGCCCCGGCGGACGCAGCGCGGAACCACAAGAAGCGCTGCCCGTGGAACACGCGTCCCGGGAGGAGCGACGGCGTGGGAAGATCCAACTCCGGATCGGCGCGCGTCACGTGCTCGGCCGGGCTCGAGAGCTCGATGACCTCGAGGCCCGGCGAGCTTTCCAGCACCCGGTGGCGGATGCCGGGAGGTTGCAGGACGCAGTCCCCCGCCTCCATAACGAACGGTGGACCCTGATCCTCATAGACGACGCGGACCCACCCGCGGTGGCAGTAGATCATCTGGAAGTGCACCTCGTGAAAGTGCACGTAGTCGGGAACCGCGCCGCCCTGGGGAATCGAGATCTGCGACGCGATGTAGCGACCGCCCTGGCGCCCGGGGATCAAGTCGCGGTAGAGCATGCCGGCCCTTCCGGGGTTCCCGGCACCGGCGGCGTGCGGGCTCCGCGCGAACACGGGCCGCGACTCCGGCAACCGCACGGGCCACGGTTCCGGATCGAGCTCGAGACGCACTCCCGGCGGCGCGTCCTGCTGGGCTCGCGACGCGTCGGTGATGCGGGCCGCGGGCACCCGCACGGTGAGCCCGCCGGTCGCCTCGCCCCGGCACAGGCGCAACCGCAGGCCGTGTCCGACCACCACCGTTTCCCGTGGATCGTCCGCGGGAAACACCAGGGCAATGTGAAAGCCCAACGTGTTCGTGAAGTAGTCGACGACGCGCTCGAGATCCGGGCTCGTCCAGACCACCTCGGCGCCGGATGGCGGGTCGATCAAGAGATCACACCTCCGCGTCGGGGCTCAGCTCTGCAGGTCCGGTCGGACCGCTTCGCGTAGGAAGTCGTGATCCAGATAGTGTTCCTGGATGACCTGCGCCATCTCCTCGGCGGTTGCGAAACGGTCGTAGTCGACGCGGATCACCGGAATTACCTTGGAAATGTCCGCGATGAACTCTTCGTAGCCCTGATGGAGTGCGCGGAGATAGTCCAGCGAGATCCCCCGTTCGACATCCCGGGCCCGCGCACGGATCCGTTCCATCGACCGCTCCGGCGAGACATCGAGATACACGATGACGTGGGGACGGCACATCAAGTTGCTCATGTGCCGGAACAGCTCCAGATAGGTCCGGTAGTCCCGCTCCTCCATGAGCCCGGTCTTGGCGAGCATCTTCGCGAAGACCGAGTCTTCGTAGATCGTGCGATCCTGCACCGCGGAGCGGCCGCGCCAGATGATCTCCTGATGCTGGCGGAAGCGGCGGTTGAGCAGATAGATCTGGGTCGCGAACGAGTAACGGCGAGTGTCCCGGTAGAAGTCCTCGAGGTACTCGTTGTCGTCCACCGGCTCGTAGTAGACATCGATCCCGAGGTGCGTCCCGAGCGAGGTGGCCAGGGTCGACTTGCCGGCCCCGATCATTCCCGCGATTCCGATGAACAGCCGCTCGAACCGATCCATGCGCATCCCCGCCTTCCCCGAGAGAACGTGTGGTTCCGTTCGCACTCTACGCGGGACGCGGGGTCTCCGTCATCCCTGGAAGGCGGGTCCTGGAAGGGGCCGCCGAGCAGGGCCTTCCAGCGCCACCGGCCGTCGCGCGCCGCCCACGGGCGGGCGGTCGCGGCCCCACCGATCCTCGGTCGCCGACCCACCGGCGAGGTGGCGCGGCCAGAAGCCGACCCGCTTGAACGGGAGGGAGCCCTGGGACAGGCTCCCTCCCGCCCTTCGATCAGCGGATGCGGGTGACCTGCGTCGTGATCACGCCGGCGGGAGTCACCGCCCGCAGGAAATAGACGCCGGGGCGAACCGCGGAACCGTGCGCATCACGGCCGTTCCAGGAAACGACGGTCGCGCCGCCGCTCGTGCTCGAACGCATGCGTTGGATGAGTTGCCCCGAAGCGGTATAGACCGAGAGCGCGACTTCCCCCGCCGGAAGATCGAGGGTGAGCGACGTCTCGTCCCGGAAGGGATTGGGATACGCCGTGTGCAGCACGAGCGCTTCCTCGATCTCGGGCACCTCCACGGGACTCTCGCTGCGCAGGCCGGGGCGGTCGAACGGAAACTGCTCGTCACGCGCCCGGGGATCGGTCAGTCCGTTGGTCAGGAAGTCGATGAGCGGTCCGACCTCCGGCGGGGGAATCGGAATCCCGCCCTGCACCAACGG
>JAGQHR010000827.1 GCA_020431745.1 Candidatus Eiseniibacteriota bacterium | reverse complement strand
CGGGAATCAGCCAGTCGTACTCGCGATAGCCGAGGGTGTCGCCGACCGCCGACGAGTCGGGCTCCGGTCCCAGGATGACGCCGGTCTCGGGATCCTGCCGGATGATGACCGTGGAGTCTCCGTTGAGATCGAGATGGCGATTCTCGATCAGCAGATACTCCGAGTTGTTCAGCGAAACCGTTCCGATCTCGTTCCCGAGCTGCACCGATCTGAGCGAGAAGTCGAGCTTCGACTGGTCGCTCTCGAGCGTGCGGCCCACATCGATCAAATCGACGCCGTCCGGATAGAGCAATGTCTTGTGGAACGGATCGACGCTGGCGGGCAGCGTTCCTCGCACCGCGAGGTTCCGCCCGGGATCATCCGGATCCTCGATGAGGGCGAACAGGTTGTCCCCCGAATCCATCAAACTGTACGCCCCGACCACGGGAAGGCCGTTGCGCACGTCGTAGAGGTCCGTGAAGCCCAGCTGGTGCCCGAACTCATGGGTGACCACCCCGTTGAGCGCGCCGAGGAAGTCGTCCTGGCTCACGGTCTCCGGAACGACCATGACGAGATCGATCGCGACGGAGTCCTGCACGACGAACGGATCGGTCACGAACAGATTGAAGCTGGGGATGTCCCAGGGGGTGTCGCGGTTGACATCTCCCTGGAAGTCGGCACCGGCGTGGAAGAGCAGGAAGTGTTGGTACTTGCTGAAGTCGACGTCTTGATCGGTGCTGTCCACTTCCGCGAGGGTGTCGCCGACCAGATCGATCGCGTGCTGCAGGACGTCCGGGTTGTTGTTGGAGAAGATCCAGGGTCCGTAGGGCAGCGTATCGCGCAGGTGATAGGCTTCCTCGTCCGCCGCAGGAAAGACGTCGAACTCCAGAACGAGCGACCCGTTGAGCTCCACGTCGTAATAGCGCCCCAGCGCTTCCATGTGGCGCTGGAAGTACTTCCGGTCGTGAGGAGGCGGATCGAACAGGATATCGGTGGAGTCGCGGAGGTCGAACCGGCCGTTTCCGGTCGTGCGCTCGCCCGGCGTGTCAGCGAGAAAGTCGACCCGCATGACCAGGACTCGCTGGGTATCCGGAACGCTCCCCCCGCGCAGGGAGCTCGCGAGCAGCTCGCTCCGTCGCTGAGGGTCCCGCGTGGAAAGAAGCTCGAGCGCTCGTTCACGGCGCTCCCGAGGGATCGCGGACGGGGGCAGGAGATCACCGGGGGACCACGAGGCGTTCGGTTCGCCGACCCGCACGCCCGGCTTCTCCCGCCGATGCTCCGGCTTGCGCAAAGACTCGTCGATCAGAAGGTGGGGGAACTCGCGGGAAAGATCCGGCGCATCGGACCGAACCGACTCGCCACGATCACCGGGCGCCGGTTCCGTGACCGGCCGATGGACGATCAGCTGTTTCGCCTCGACGCCCGGAGCAGCGAGGAAACCGCAGATCAAAGCAAACGAGAGGGGGAGCCCGAAGGCCCCCCCGAGCCTGATTGGTGCGCTGCCGACCATCCGGTCCTGGTACCGCCTCACGCGCTTAGAAGTTGTAGGAGATCGAGAACTTGTTCACTCGGTCGAGCGTGCGGGCCTGCGGAACGCTGGCGTAGTCCGCGGTGAACCGTCCGATGCCGAATCCCAGGCCGAAGGTCGGGTCCTTGATGTCTCCATCCTTGTCGTAGATGTAGCCGGTCCGCAGGAGCAGGAACTCCTGATAGCCGAACTCGGCGCCCACGTTCTGGATGGGAGTCTCGTCGCTGTAGACGAGCGACTTGTTGAAGTCGTAGGAGAGCAGGCCGCTGAAGTCTTCGTTGCCGAGGAACTTGGTGGCGAAACCGATCTTCAGGTTCCGTCCGATGGGATCGGACTGATCCTGATCGATGTAGGCGATGTTCGGTCCCAGATTCTGGACATTCAGGCCCACGTTGGTCGGCCATCCCAAGCCGGGAAGGGCCCGCACCCGCCAGAGTGCCGCGAGGTCCGCGCTGAAGGTGTCCCCGGTACCGGGCGAACCGTCCTCGGTGGCCCAGCTCGGAGCCAGATTCACGTAGACGTACTTGAGGGTCATCCCGGCGGCGAGCCCGGGCATGATCTCGGTCCCGATCGAGACCTGCGGAGAGATCTCGTAGCTCGTGAAGTTTCCGAGATCGTTCCCCTGATCGTCAGTCGCCTGACTCTCCCCGTACCCCAGATAGACGACGCTGGCACCGATCCCGCCCCAGCCGGAGAGATGCATGGAGTAACCGAGATA
>JAGQHR010000082.1 GCA_020431745.1 Candidatus Eiseniibacteriota bacterium | reverse complement strand
TTCCAGATCGTGCCGACGGATGCGGGCCAGCTCTCCCACGCGCCGATCGGGAGCCACACCCTCGATCGCGAGATAGCGCACGCGAGCCCGCGTCGCTCGGCCCAGAAGCTCCTGGGCGCGTGCGCCGACATAGGCCGCGGTGAGATCGGACAGGTCCAGGGCGAGCAGGCTGTCGCAGGTCGCGAGCGCATCGGCATAGCGCCCGGCCTGGAGGTTCGCGATGGCATGAGCCCGCGCTCGTGGATCGTCCGCGAATGCCGCGTGCACGAGGATGGTTTGGAACACGAGGGCAACCAGCAGGGTGTGCCGGACGAACGCTCGCGACGTGACGAGCCGTCGGCTCCGGTCATCCGGTTCGAGACCCCGGAATCCTTCCGCGCCCCGCATCACCACCAAACCGAACTCCCTCTCACCGGTCTCCCTGTTCGACCCCACCGCGCGCTATCCAGGAAGCGAGATCGCCCGCAAAGTCCGCACGTCCCAGGAGAACATCCCCGATGCGCGCGTTCCCGTCCAGGAGCCAGAGCTGCGCGTGCCGCGGGCGCAGCAGAAACAGGGCACGCGCGGCCTCCCGCGTCCGGGCATCCTCCCTTCCCGCGAGAATCAGGCACGGCCGGCTCGTCCCCGTACCGGGCTGCAGCGAGGCCAGTCCGGTCAGCGCCTCATCCGGATCGAAAAGGACCAGCGCCCCGGTGCCCGCGGTGTTCGCCGCCGTCCGCGCGGCCAGCTCGGCACCACTGCCGAGTCCGACGAATCCTACCGTCACGTCGGCGCCGAAACGTTCGTGCAGGAACGCCACGGCCGCCGGACCGTCGCGCAACCACGCGGCGTTGTCGCTCTGGCGGATCGGTCTTTCCGGCGCACCCGAACGACCGTGTCCCCGCCGATCCGGAACCAGCACCGCGAATCCTTCCGCCTCCAGAGCAGCCGGCAGCGCCGCGAGCTCGCTCGCATCGTCGCCGTCACGATGGAAGAGGACCATCGCCTGATGGTACTCCGGCGGAACCAGGAGATCGGCCACGATCTCGACTCCGTCCGACGTCCGGTAGTCCACGGTCTCGGCGGCGGCCACCGCCCCCCGGACGGAGATGATGAGCGCGAGAAACGCCGAGCCTACGGCCCTCACGTTGACTCCCCGTTTCCGGCTTTGATATCCTCGCGCCATCGGTCCCCTCGCACACTCTTGGACGAACCCGACCCATGGACTCAGGCGACACCAGACGGCAAGAGATACTCGGCTACGACGAACGGACCGAGACCTGGTTCATCCAGCTGGGAGAACCGGGCCGCATCGCGCTCAGCCACCATTCCCTCAACCGGCTCGTCCAGCACTACAACTCGATTCACAAAGGGAACCCGCTGGTTCTGCTCGAGCAACGCGAGGTCCGCCGGCTCGAAGAGCATCGCCATCGCTCCTCCGTCGTGCTGCGTGATCTCAACCTGCTCTTGGACCGCCGCGAGAATCGCCGTCCGCAGAGCCGGCTGCGTCGCTTCCTGCAACGGCTCTGGGGCGACGGTCGGCGCTGACCGGACGGACCGCGCCCGATAGAGCGCCGCCGGCCTCACACACGACGCGTCCGCTCCAGTCGTTCGCGCAGCTCGGCGATGTCGCGGTGCACCCGATCCAACCGTCGGTTGAGCTGGAAGAGATAGACCCCCAGCCCCAACCAGATCAAGCCGTAGCCGAGCAGAAGATAATGCATCGGGCTCATCGGATCTCTCCTTCCTCGTAGGCCGCCATCAGACGGTCGCGTTCTTCCTCGAGTCGCCCGATCGCCCGCCGCTTGAGGAAGAGCGCGACGGCCAACGCGAGAACCGCCAGCATGCAGAATCGCAACGAAACCGCCATCTGCGGATCGAGCTTGCCGCGCTGCGTGATGAACGTGGTCGGGTGCTGCGTGTTGAACCACTTCACCGAGTAGTAGACGATCGGCACGTTGAGCGCGCCCAGGATCCCCAGGGCCGCGGCATACCGGCGCATCCGCGGGTCCTCGGCCATGTACGTCCGCAGGAACAGATAGGACGCGAAGATGAGCCAGAGCAGGAGCGTGCTCGTCAACCGGGCGTCCCAGGTCCACCAAACACCCCAGGCCGAACGGGCCCACACCGGCCCGGTCAGCAACACCAGGGTGCAGTAGAGGAAACCGACCTCGACGGCGGCGAGCGCGGTGTCGTCCCAAGCGCGGCCCCCCTTCCAGAGGAACCCGATCGAGGAGACGAAGACCACCGTGAAGGCAAGGAAGCAGTTGAGCGCGAAACCGACGTGGAAATAGAAGATTCGCTGCACGTCGCCCATCGTCGTTTCGCGCGGGGCGTAGAGGTAGGCGAAATAGAGTCCGACCAGGATCATCGGAATGACCAGCAGGTCGAGGGCTCGCAGGAACGGAAACGCCGTCTTGGTGCGCGCGCTCATCGTCGGACTCCCTCCCTCATGGTTGGCGACGAAGCCTCTCCACGGTGGCTTCGCATCATTCTTCCAGCATCAGATCGAAGAGAAGCGTCCCCGCGGTCACGAAGACGACGTCGTAG
This sequence comes from Candidatus Eiseniibacteriota bacterium, assembly GCA_020431745.1. Lineage (GTDB taxonomy): Bacteria > Eisenbacteria > RBG-16-71-46 > CAIMUX01 > CAIMUX01 > JAGQHR01. Next base: position 6,602 of record JAGQHR010000082.1, on the reverse strand, counting down.
GCGGCCAGCAGCACCAGCCAATCGGATCCTTCCGCGAGCGGGCGGCCGGACAGCGCCAGTCCCGTCAGCTCGACACATCCCACCAGGATCGGAACCCAGAGCGGATAGAGCAGCAGCGGCAGCAGCACTTCCCGGAGCCGGCTCCCGCTGGAGATGGTCGCCAGCAGCACTCCCACCGCGGCGAATCCCACCGAACCGGCGCATGTTACCAACGCCAATTCGGGCAGACAAGAAAGCACGGGGACCCGCAGGAGGATCGAAAAGATCGGGATCGTGATCCACTCGGCGAGCAGCACCAGCCCGAGCACGGAGATCATCTTGGCGAGGAAGATCGCGCTGCGATCCACCGGCGCGAGCAGGAGGGCCTGGAGCGCGGCGTTCTCCCGTTCGATGGCGAGAACCCGATGCAGGCCGAGGATGCCGGAGAAGCTGAACGCGACCCAGAGCAATCCGGGAGCCTCCGTCGCCGGATCGATCTTGCGGGTCTGGAACGCGAATCCGAAGATCACGACCACGAGGACGGAAAAGAACGCCATCGAGGTGATGGCCTCGCGGGACCGCCACTCCAGGCGCAGGTCCTTCTCGACGAGCGCCGCGACCGCACGCCAGTACCCCCTCATCCACGTCCTTCCCGATCGAAGGTGTCCCGATAGAGGCCTTCGATCCGCGCCGCGTCCCCCGGATCGACCCCGGAGACGAGCTCGATGCGCCCGCGACGGAGGAGCCCGACCGCGGTCACGATCGGATCGATAAGGATCAGATCGTGGCTGGCCATGAGGATCGTCGTACCCTCCCCGCGCAACCGCCCGAGCAGGCTCTCCAGCGCGCGGCACCCCGCGGGGTCGAGTCCGGTCATCGGCTCGTCGAGCAGGAGGAGCGCGGGCCGGTGGAGGAACGCCCGCGCCAGGCTGAGTCGCTGCGACATCCCGCGACTGAAGGTCCGCACCGGACGCTCGCCGACCCAGTCGAGGCCGACGTCGACGAGCGCGGTCTCCACGATCCCCGCCGGGGATGCGAGCCCATAGAGTCGAGCGATCAGGATCAGGTTCTCGCGCGCGGAGAGACCGTCGTAAGACAGGCTCTGGTGCGAGACGAACCCGATGCGCCGGCGCTGGGCGGAGTCGCGGGGATCGAACGGTCGTCCCCCGAGCAGGATCCGACCGCGTTCGGGTCGGTGCAGACCTGCGAGCAGCCGCAGAAGCGTGGACTTCCCCGCGCCGTTGGGGCCGAGCAGCGCCAACCCCTCGCCCGCGACGAGCTCCAGATCGAGACCGCGCAGAACGGGAGGACCGCCATAGCCCTTGGTCACGGAATCGGCGACGAGAAGCGCGCTCATCGACCCGTTGCGCGCGTCTCGACGGCTCCGGTCTTCTCCTCCAGCTTTTGGAACAGGCTGGAGCGGACAGAGCGATAGTCGGACTCGGCGAGCTCCCCGTTCGCGAACCGGAGATCGAGGCTCGCGATGTCGCGCATCAGGTCGGAGGCCGCGCCATCCAGTCGTGGACGCTCCGCCGGCCCCTTGCGACGCTCCATGGCGACGGGCAGCAAGAAGAACGCGAGCAGACCGGCCACGATCGCGACGGCGGCCAGCGGGTCCTGGCGCACCGGCTGCAGCACGCCACCCATGCCGCTGCCGCCCATGCCCCCATCCATCGGCGGATGGCCATCGGACTGCGGGATCGGCTTGGCATCCCGCGCGACCAAGAAGTTGAACTCGAGCACGGATTGTCCGGCCTCGAACGCGATGGGAGCGCCCAGGAAGTCCCGACCGAAGTAGTGGACCTTGATCACGTAGGAGATCGTCGGATCGGTCGAGACGCCGTCGAACCGGTAGCTCCCGTCGGGTCCGGCCGTCTGTGAGACCCGCTCGACGGTCTCCGCTCCGGCCGGACGGAAGATGAGGGTCAGCTCGGCCTGGCCCGCGACCGAATCGGGATGCTCCGCGGTGAAGAGCTGCCCCAGGATCGTCCCGGTACCCGCGTTCTGAGCCTGCACCGGAGCACCCAGAGACAATGCGAGCAGCGCGACCAGCGCGACCAGGAGAACGCTCCGGCAAGGAAAGCTCCCGCCCGAGCCGCCGGGTTCAAGCACGCCGCCTCCGTCCCATCTGCTCGCGCAGGCGACCGATCTCGGCTTCGAGCGCCGTCGACGTCCAGCGGCTCCGGGTCTCGTCCAGCTGCGCGAGCACGTCGATGGCCCGGGTCTCGGCTTCTTCGCGCGCCAACTGATAGTCCGCCTCCGAGAGCTTGCCCGTGCGCAGGTCGAACTCCAGGTCGCGGAGGAGCTGAACGAGGGTCTGCTTCTCCGCCTCCAGACGTGCGCGCCCCAGCTCGCGGCGCTGGCGCTGCTGACCGGTCAGGACGGGACCGAAGATGAACAGGAAAGCAGCCGCGGACAGCAGCGAGAACAACAGGACCGGATAGACCATCGATCAGATCTCTCCCAGCTCGCGTCGCAGTATCTCCCGATAGCGGTTACGCGACGGATCGGCGGCGGGCTCCGGTGCGGGCGGTCGTGGACTCTCCGATCGGTTTCCGGTCCCGCCCCGGGCACGGCGCAGGAACAAGGCCAAACCTCCGCTGCCGATCACGATCCCCAGCAGCGGCAGGAACCACGCCATCAGGTTGAAGCCCCGCCGGGGTGGCGTGACGAGGATCCACTCGCCGTACTCGGCGACGAAGGCGTCGAGGATCTCCTGGTCCGTCTTGCCCGCGGCGGCGAGCGTCCGGATCTTCGCCTTGGCTTCCGCCGCCCCACCGCAGTAGGAGCCGGCCAAGGGCATGCCACCGCAGTTCGGACACGGATTGATCAGCTCTTTCTCCAGAGTGGGGATGTCGGCCGCGCGGGCCACGCACGTTCCCGCCGAGATCGCCAGCACGAGGCCGATCCCGAGCAGCGCCATCAGGCCGTTCCGCTTCCAGGTCTTCATGTTCCACCTCCCGTGGACTCGCCGGCGGACATGGGTCCGCAATCAGGCCCCGATCGGCGTGCGCCGACGATTCAGGGGCAACAGCACCAGAATCCCCCCGATCACCATCACGATACCCCCGATCCAATACCAGCTCACCAGGGGATTCCAATAGAGCTTGAGGCTCGCTTCCTCCGTGGCGTCTTCGAAGGACGCGAGGATCACGTAGAGATCCGACCCGAGCGTCGAGTGGATCGCGACCTCGGAAGCAAGCTGCTTGTTCTTGCGATACCAGTCCTTGCGCGGGAGCAGGATGGCCTGAGGCTGCTGGTTCTCCTCGAGCAGCACGTCGGCGGCGACGGACTCGACGCTGGGCGTGTTTTCGACGCGCAGCCCGCGATAGGTCAGCTGATAGTCGCGGAAGTTCCACGTCTCACCCGGCTTCAAGGTGGTCTCCGCCTGCTTGTTGAAGGCAGCGCCCGCGAAGCCGATGAAGATCACCACCACCCCCAGGTGGATGATGTATCCACCATACCGCCGCTGTCCCTTGACGAAGAGCTGCCCGAGCGCCTTGATCGGATTCTCGCCGGAGCTGGAGCGGCGCGCTCGGATGCCCCGGTGGAACTCGGAGATGATGGTCCAGAGCACGAAAGCACAGAACGAGAAGGTCACGAGCGCGTAGGCGTGTGCCACTCCCATGAAGTAGAGAATGGCCACCGCGACGATGCCCAGCACCGTCGGGATCAGGAAGGTTCTGCGCATCGACGCCCAATTCGCGCGCCGCCAGGGAACGAGCGGCCCCACTCCCATCAGCAGCAGAAGGGCGAGCCCCACCGGAACCATGATCTGGTTGAAGAAGGGCGGGCCGAGGCTGATCCGCACTCCCCGGATTCCTTCGATCACCATCGGCGAGACCGTGCCCCAGAGGACGGCGAACGCGCCCCCGAGCAGGATCAGGTTGTTGAGCAGGAAGGTCGACTCCCGCGAGAAGAACGAGTCCAGGTGGTGCTGACTGCGCAGATCCTTCGCGCGGATCGCGATCATCACGATCGAGAACGCCGCGCTCACGATGAGGAAGCCGGCGAACCAGTAGCCGACGGCCGACTGCGCGAACGAGTGGACCGACGAGATCATCCCGCTGCGGGTAATGAACGTTCCGAAGACGGTGAGGTTGAAGGTGACCAGGATCAGCACCATGTTCCAGATGCGCAGCATCTGTTTGCGTTCCTGGATCATGACGGAGTGAACGAACGCCGTCGCCGCGAGCCACGGCATGAAGGCCGCGTTCTCGACCGGGTCCCAGGCCCAGTACCCGCCCCAGCCCAGCTCCTGATACGCCCACATGCCGCCGAGGATGTTGCCCACGCCCAGGAAGAGCCAGGCCACGAGCGCCCAGAAGCGCGCCTTCTTCATCCATTCGTTGCCGAGTTGTCCCGAGACGAGCGCGCCCACGGCGATCGCGAACGGCACGGTGAACCCGATCAGTCCCATGTAGAGACAGGGTGGATGGATCACCATGGCGGGGTGCTGCAGCAGCGGATTGAGCCCCACGCCGTCGGGCTGGACGAACGCTCCGCGCCGGAACGGATTGGACGCGAAGTTCACGATCGCGAGGAAGAAGGCGAGCACCGTCATCAGGGTGACGTAGGCCGGCGCCATCAAACGCAGATCGTCCTTGCGATGGCGGATCGCCACCCCCGTGCTGTACATCGCGAGCAACCATCCCCAAAAGAGGATCGACCCCGATTGACCGCCCCAGAGCGCGCCCAGCCGATAGAAGAGTGGCATGTCGCGGTCGCTGTTCCCCCAGATGTATTCCATCTGGTAGTCCCCGACCACGAACGCGTAGATGATCCCGAGACAAGCCAACGAGGTGAAGAACGCGGCGGCCATGACCGCGTGCCGGGTCGAGAGAAGAAGGTCCTCCCGACGCGTGCGGTAAGCGGCCACCCCGAGCCCCGCCGCGATGAGCGCGAGGACCAGGGCCGCTAATACGGAGTACTGCCCCAGATCGATCATCAGATCTCCGGTTTGCTGAAGGGTTCGTCCCGAAGGCTCGGGGATGTCAGCGCGGGCGTGTGGGCCCGCGCGCGCTCGTACTAGGCAGGTTTGGAGGCCGGCGGCGGTCCACCTTCGCCGTCCATTTCCGCTTCGTACTTGGAAGGGCACTTCGCCATGAGGAAGCTCGCTTCGAAGCCGGCCTGGGTCATCGCTCCCTCGACGACCACCTCGCCGTCCTCTCCGAACGTGTCCGGAATCACCCCGCGATAGGTCACGGGAATGCTCTCGGTTCCGTCCGTGAGCTTGAACTTGAGAACCAACTCCTGCCGATCGATGCTCCCCGGCACGACCACGCCGCGGACGCGCAGCCCGTCGAGGTCGTCGTTGAGCGGCTTGGCCAGCAGCCCGGAGACAGCGATGTAGTAGACCATGGCATTGCGAGCCCCGCGGAAGACCAGGACTCCGACCGCGGCGAGCACGATCAGGAAGCCGATCAGGAAACGGGCTCGACCGCTCCGCGCACTCGACTTCGTGGGTTCCTCGCTATTCATGCATCCTCCGAACTGGTTCGTCCGCCCGCCGGGAAACGCGCCCGACGAGCCCGCTCCAAACTCTCCAACATCCCGGGCTCCAAGTCCATGGTTCCCGGCATCATCTCCCCGTCGCGATCGCCGTGATAGTCCGTCCCGCCCGTCTGCAGGAGCCCGTGTTCCTGCGCCAGGGCCGCGAACCGGGTCATGTCTTCCGCCGTGTGAGACGGATGCCAGACCTCGAGGCCGTCCAATCCCCCCGCCAGCAGTCGATCCAGGACACCCTCCAGTTGATACACGCCGGGATGCGCCAGCACCGCCAAACCTCCGGCGGCGCGGATCGTCTCCAGACACTCTTCGATGCCGACCGTCTGCTTGGGGCGGTAGGCCGGTCCGTCCGCCCCGATATAGTATCGGAAGACATCCCCGTGATGCCCCACCCACCCTTTCTCCACCAGCTCCTGCGCCAGGTGCACCCGTCCCACGGACGCGGCGCCCGCCGCCCGACCGAGAACTTCTTTCTCCTCCACCGGGATCCCGATTTCGTGAAGCCGGGACACCATCGCATGCAGACGGAGACGCCGGGAGTCGCGGACCCGCTGTAACATGGCCGCCAAGGCGGGATTCCGCCGATCCACCCAGTAGGCGAGAATGTGCAGATCCTGGCCCTCGTGCTCGACGCTCACCTCGACGCCGGGAATGACCCCGATTCCCTGCGGGCGGGCGGCCTCCTCGAAGAGCTCGATTCCCTCGAGCGTGTCGTGGTCGGTGAGCGCGGCGGTCCGGACCCCGGTGGCGGCGAGCAGGTCGACCAGCTCGGCGGGGGTCCGCTGCCCGTCGGAAAAGACGGTGTGCAGGTGCAGGTCGATCCCGGGGGGCATCCTAGGCCCCCTGCGCGGCCGGCACCGGCGGGGCGGCCCCCGCCCTCAGCCCCGCTCCGAAGAGCTCGGCGCTCCGGATCTGGCCGATTTCGGCACCGCTGACGCGGATCCGGGCGGGTTCGAGGATCTCTTCGAGCCGTCCGAGCAGGCGGGCGCCGAGCGCGACGCGAGTGCTCCGGCACCGCATCTTGACGCCCCCGAGCGCGCGGTGATCCACGTGCAGGTAGACGGCGCAGGGACCGGGCGCCTCCGCCAGCGCGGCCCGGATCGTCTCCAGCTTCT
>JAGQHR010000826.1 GCA_020431745.1 Candidatus Eiseniibacteriota bacterium | reverse complement strand
CGCGGTGGGCGCCCCCCGTGCCGACAACGCACGCGGTACCGTCTTCGTCTTTGGCGGCACGATCGATGGGCTGCCCGGAACCGAAGATGTCCTCATTCCAGGGCCGGCCGAAGGAAGCTGGTTCGGCACCAGCATCTCGGGAGGAGACATCAACGGAGACGGTTTCGCGGATATGATCGTCGGTGCGCCTTTCTACACGTTCGACTATTTCGAAGAAGGACGCATCGAGTTCTACCTGGGCGGACCGCTCGGAGTGGTGCCTCTGGCAGCAGACGCGTTCGAAGGCAACTCCACCGGTGCGCTCGCGGGCATGTCCGTGGGGTTTGCCGGCGACATGAATGGGGACGGTTTCGGTGACGTCATCATCGGTGCGCCCGGATACGATGCCGGTTCGGGAGCGATCGAAGACGGCGGACTCGTCGCGGTCTATGCAGGCACATCCTCTGGGCTGCGCCCTTTGCATGTTCTCCTGGCCCACGTCGGTCTCGAGGCGGGAGCGAGACTGGGTGCATCGGTCGGCACGGCTGGCGACCTCGATGGCGACGGTCGCGCAGACATCGTCTACGGCGCGCCGGACGCCGTGGGGGAGCTCGGCGCGGACGACGGCGTGTTGTACGTGTCCGGCATGCGCGACGGCGATATCGAGACCAAGGAGACGATCCTCGCCCCCGACGATCAATCCGATTTCGGTGCCGCCTGCATCGGCGCGGGCGACATCGACGGAGATGGTTTCTCGGACATCGTCACCGGCGATCCCACCGCCCGGACCGACGCCGTCCGGATTCTCTACGGCCGACCGCGGTCCCACGCCGAGCTGGCGAACCCGGTCCACACCTTCCCCGGGGGCCTCGATTTCGAGCGTTTCGGAGCTTCGCTCGCATGGGCGGACGTGGATGCGGACGGCCATTCCGACCTGATCTCGGCGGCCCCGGGTTACGACATCCCGGGCGCACCGGACGCGGGCCGCGTCACTTGCCGCCTCGGCGGGCCCCAGGGGCTGGCGTCGACTCCCAACACGACGATCGACGGGTACTACGCCGATTCGGGGCTGGGGGCTTCCTTGGCTCGCGCCGGAGACGTGGACGGCGATGGATACGACGACGTCCTGATCGGATCGCCTTCCGGACTCACGCCCAATCCCACGATCGAGGCGGCTCTCTTCCGTGGAGGTCCGAGCGGATTAGGTAGCAATCCCTCCTGGTTCGCGGGAGGCTTCCCCCGTTCCGCTGGATTCGGCACCTCGGTGTGCGGGGCCGGAGACGTCAACGGAGACGGGTTCGCCGACGTGTTGATCGGAGCTCCGCTCGCCAGCCTTCCGACCTCGGGAGAGGGTGCGATCTACCTCTATCTTGGATCGGCGACCGGCCTGCCCACCAACCCTTCGTGGTCCTTCGAGGGAGATCTGAGCTTTCGGAGCGTGGGCTACAAGGTGGCCGGGACCGGGGACTTCGACCAGGACGGGTTTTCCGACGTTGCGGTTCTCGCGCTCGACAGCTCTTTGAGTCTGGTCGCGCTCGTCTTCAACGGATCCGCCACCGGCTTCGGCTCCGTACCGGATGACGTCTTGAGTGCGGGTCCGGTTCCGGGCGGCGGAGCCTCACTCGCGGTCGACGGAGACGTAAATGGAGACGGCTACTCCGACGTGCTCGTCGGAGACACGGGAGCGAACCTGGGTGGTCAGCAAGTAGGAGCTGTCCACGCCTGGTTCGGCGGCCCGGGCGGATTCTCCGTGTCCCCGAACGCGACCTGGTACGGACCGGAGCCCAGCGTGGGATTCGGCAACGGGATCACGTACGCCGGAGACCTCGATTTCGACGGCAAGTCGGACTTCGCGGTCGCCGAGCAGTCGGAGATCGAGTTCGAGCAACAGGGCGTCTACGTCGTCGCGTCACGGCACCCCGGGGTGCTGACGCTCGTAGCGTCCGACATCGGCACGCAGGTCGGCGCGGGGATCGCCGGAACGGGCGACGTCAATGCCGACGGCGTGCCGGACTTGGCGATCGGAGCGCCCGGTTTCGGCGGTGGCGGAACGTCTCGAGGGGTCGTATGGATCCTCACGCCCGGCGGCGACTACGGAATCTCCCATCGCGTCGCTCCGATTCTCGTGGACGATCCCGGCGTCGTGTTGGTCCCGTTCCTCGGAACTTCGGATTCGAACAACCGACTTCGGTTCCTGCTCGAGAACAAGACCCCGGAAGGGCGAAGCCGCGCGTTCCATGAGATCGAGGTC
>JAGQHR010000825.1 GCA_020431745.1 Candidatus Eiseniibacteriota bacterium | reverse complement strand
CGGGAAGATTCGAGAAGTAGGTTGACCCGCAAGCCAGGAGACCGCCCCCGGGGAAGTGTCCAGACCTTCGAGGGGGAGGTTCGGCATGTCTCGCTCTTCGTGGCGGCATCTGGGTGGACATACGTTACATCCGTCTCCCAGGCGCGATCTGTTTGTTCGGTCCGCTCTCTTTCGCCGGTCCGGTCTGATTCTGCGGTCTGATTCGTTTCTTCGGTCTCGTCCGACCCATCGGTCCCGTCCGTATCGTCGGAACCAGTGCTTTCAACGGTGGAATCCGGCGGGCCGGCTCTGCACCGCCGCGTGGACGGTTTTGCTCGCCTGCAGCCATCTTCTTCCGGGAATGGCCGCGGGACAAACGGCATCCGAGCTCCCGGCCCCCGACCTTCCGTTTTGGCCCGAAGTGGTCGACACCGTGCAGGTCGATGCCCCACGCGCCGACGCGCGCGAACGGATCGAACAGGGCACGGCCTTCGCGAGCTACGTGCCGCTGGGCGGATCCGTCCCGAGCTCACGTGAGCTCGGAGACGTCCTGGACCGAATCGCCGGCATCCACGTCCACCGCTACGGTGGGTATGGCTCGTTCGCGACGGCCAGCGTTCGGGGATCAGGGCCGCAACAGGTGCAGATCCTTTTGGACGGATTCCCGATCGGCGGCGCCAGCGAGGGCGTTCCCAACCTCTCCCTGCTGCCGGTGGCCAACCTGCATCACGCCGAGGTCTTCCGCGGAGCGCGCAACGTCTTGCTTCCTGGTCCCACCTCCGCCGGCACGATCGCGCTCTACAGTCCGTCGTCGCTTTCCACGCCCTTCCATCTCGCGATCGGGAGCGGAAGCTTCGGGACCTATTCCGCGCGCGGACAGTGGGGCCGGCAATGGCACGCTTGGGGATTCCTGATCTCCGGGGAACAACGCGAGAGCGCCGGCGACTTTCCCTACCTCGACCGCAACGGCACCCAGCACAACCCCGATGACGACGTCGAGGTGCACCGTCGCAACAACGGATTCCGGGAGGCGTCCTGGCTCGGCAAGTCGGCGATCTTCCTGCGGCGGGATCTGCGGCTCGACTACACGGCGCTGTGTCAGGTGGACCGGCGAGGGATCCCGGGAACCGAGTCCGTGCAGACCGATCACGTGTACACGGCTCGCAACGAGGTCACCCAGCAAACCGGTCTCCGCTGGCATCCGCAGCTTCCGGGCCGCGCTGCCGAGTTCGGGCGTCCCACGATGGAAGCCCGCGTGCGTACGGGCGCACGTACCGACCGATTCGAGAATCTGCGCGGCGAAGTGGGGCTGCGCCGATTGGACGAGGAGAACCGGACCCGTCGGCAGGGTGCCGAGATGACCCTCGAGCTCCCCTGCCTCCCCACCCGCAGCCGACTCGGAGCGCTCGCGAGCGACGGCACCGAGGATTGGATCCCGCACGACGAGCTCCGCCAAGCCAGCGGATTCACGCGGTCGAGACGTGCTCAGTCCCTGGTGCTGACCGGCGCGCAGGAAGTCGCCGTCGGATTCTCGTTCGAGGGAAGCTACCGATGGGATCACGCGCGGGACAACTTCGCGGGACCGGTCGTGTTGGGGCAGGAGCCGAGCCCGAGCCCCGCCCGCCATCACCGATTCGAAGGCGCGAGCTACGGCTTTCGTTGGGCGCCACGGCCCTCTCTCGCCTTCAAAGCCAATCGCTCTCGCTTCTCGCGGTATCCCACGTTCAGCGAGCTCTTCGGGCAGCCCGGCTGGCAGGACGGAAACCCCGCGCTGCTCCCGGAAGGCGGTCTCCAGTGGGATGCCGGACTGACCTGGGTCCCGCTGCGGATCGGCCGCCTGGAGGTTGCCTATTTCGAGTCGATGACGGACCGGAAGATCGTCTGGCTGCAGAACAGCCAGCGCACCATCAAAGCCTTCAATCTCGGACGGTCCTGGGCCCACGGTCTGGAGACTGCGGCCGCCGGGACCTGGACGTTCCCACTGCGCTCCCGACTCGACGTCCGGCTCTCCCACACCTGGCAGGAGGTCCTCGACCTCGGTCCCAGCCGGACCTACCACGGGAAGTGGATCCCCAACCTGCCGGAGAGCGAGCTGCATCTCGGGATCGTTCTCGATCGGGGTCCGTGGACGACGGAGTACGATCTGACGACGCGGGGACGGTCCTATCGCGACCGTTACAACACCCCGGAAAAGCGGCTCGCCGGATTCGCGACGCACGACCTCGCCCTGGGACGCCGGGTGCTCGGTGGGCT
>JAGQHR010000824.1 GCA_020431745.1 Candidatus Eiseniibacteriota bacterium | reverse complement strand
ACCAGTGCGGCGGCGTCGTCACGGATCTGGATGGGTGCACGGACCTGCCGGGACTTTACGCGGCCGGCGAGGTCGCCTACACCGGGCTGCACGGTGCGAACCGGCTGGCCAGCAACTCGCTGCTCGAGGCGCTGGTGATGGGCGGACGGGCGGCGGCGTTCGCAGGTCGGGAGCTGGAGGCATCCGGGGCCACTCCGGCGCTGCCTCCCTGGGAGGTCGGGAGCGCGACCCTCCCGCGGGAAACGGTCCTCATCGACGCCCATTGGGATCTCGTCCGGGCTTTGATGTGGGACTTCGTCGGAATCGTGCGCAACGATCATCGTCTGGAGTTGGCGGCGCGCTATCTGGAGATCTTCCGGCGCAGCGTGGAAAGCTACTACTGGGACTTCGTCCTCGATCGTGATCTCATCGAGCTGCGGAACCTGGCGTTGGTCGCGGAGCTCATCGTCACCTGCGCCCGGCGGCGCAAGGAATCGCGCGGACTCCACTTCAATCAGGATCACCCGGAACGGAACGACGAGCGCTTCGGGGGACCGACCGTCCTCGATCCCGCCTCGGATACCGTGACCCTTCCGTAGCGTCGTCTGCAAAGAGGACGCCCCGAAACGGTCGAGAGGAGTGCATGGACGACCCACTGACCCGGCAGCTGCAGGAGCTCGCGGATCGGACCCGACGGCCCATCGCCGCCTTCCTGTGGGTGCTGCGCGTGTTGGAGCACACCCGACAACGGCTGCGCCGCGAGGGACATGTGACCGCGCAGGAGCTGCTGGAAGGACAGCGCGAGCTGGTGGTGCGGGAATACGGTCCGATGGCGTTCGAGGTGCTCTCCCATTGGGGACTGCGCGAGAGCCGTGACGTCGGAGACGTGGTCTTCGCCATGGTGGATGCCGGCCTCCTCGGCAAGACGGACGAGGACGACCGCGCGGACTTCGATACCGGCTACGACTTCCACGAGACCTTCGTGGAGAACTATCCCTGGTAGGTGGATGCTCCCGTCACACGCGGCACTTTGGTGCTGCGCTACCACTCTCTCGGAGACGTCATCCTCACGACCGGCGTGATCCGGGCCCTGGCCGAGCTGGGGGCGGGACCCGTCGAAGTGGCGACGGAGGCGCGCTACCGGGCGATCTTCGACGGGAACCCCCATCTCACGCACCTTTGGGAACGACCGGAGATCGAGCGGGCGGCGCAGGCCCCGTCGCGGCCGAGTTTCGCCCGCGTCGTCGACCTTCAAGGCACGGCGGGAAGCCGTGCCCTCGGGCGCCGATTGGGGCCTACCCGAAGCCTGAGATCGCGCAGCCTGGAGCGGCGGTGGATCGTGTGGTGGGGGGACCGACCGCCCCGCCCCCGGATTCCCCACGCCGCGTCGCGCTATGCGGAGGCCGCCGGTCTGCCGTGGGAGGGGACGGATCCCGCCCCGCCCCAGGTGTTCGTGACCGGGATGGACCGTGAGGCGCTGGCGCGCGAGGCTCCCGAGTGGCAGAGTCGCTCCGCCGGGATTCGCGTGGCGTTGCTCACGGGGGCCTCGAGGCGCAGCAAGGCCTATCCGTTGGACCTCTTCCGAGAAGTCGGGCATCGGATGCAGAAGGCGGGCGTGGAGATCGTCTGGGTCGAGGATCCCGGGGGGGGGCGTGCGGATGGAGTCGGGTTCCGTCTGCGTGTCGGTCTTTCCGGACTCAAAGCCGCGCTGTCGGGGGTCGATCTCGCGATCAGTGGCGATTCGGGTCCGATGCATCTCGCGACGGCGCTCGGCGTCCCTACGTTGGCGCTGTTCGGGTCCTCGGTCCTCGCGTTCGGTTTCTCGCCGTTGGGTCCCAGCCGCGTGCTCGGAGTCGAGGGATTGCGGTGTCGCCCCTGCGGGGTCCACGGACGGGATCGGTGTTGGCGCGGTCACTGGCGATGCCTGCGGGATCTGACCCCGGAGAGGGTCGTGGGGGAGGCCATGGACATGATCCGGACAAAGGAGCGACGGTCATGATGGAGAGCGAGTGGTTCCACGCTGCGCTGCGGTTGCTGCTCGCGAGCGTTCTGGGAGGCGTGATCGGGCTGGAACGCCAGATGCGAAACAAGAGCGCGGGAGTGCGCACGCACATGATGGTCGCGTTGGGGTCGGCTCTCTTCGCGATCGTCTCGATCGAGCTGCCGGTGCGAACGGGGGCTCCCAACGCCGATCCCGCGCGCATCGCGGCGCAGATCGTGGCCGGCGTCGGTTTCCTCGGAGCCGGCGCCATCCTGCAT
>JAGQHR010000823.1 GCA_020431745.1 Candidatus Eiseniibacteriota bacterium | reverse complement strand
GGCGGACCATCATGCTGAGCCTGAATCGCCTCTGTCCCCGAACCTTCCACAATGCGGCGCCGACGAGTGCCGTCCAGACGATGTGACCTCCCGCCAGCGTGAGTGCCCCGCGGAGCGTGATGTTCTCTCGCATCTGTTCGTTCGCGAAGGTCCGTGCCGCGTGCTCCGCCTCCATGACCTGGTCGGCGCCATTCTGCATCAGCAGCTGTAGGAATGCCGTGACATACGCATCCTGACCGATCCGGTATGCGTACCCAGCGGACTCGAATGCCGCGAAGCCACAGCCGACGACGGCCCCGAAGAGGAGCCCATTGTGGATCCAGCGATAGCGAACCCGAAACACGACGTAGCAGAGCGTCAGGAGCTTGGCGACCTCTTCGATCGGGCCAGCCGTCATCGCCATGTACTGGTCAGGAAGGAACCCGAAGGCCCAGCTGGTCATGTCATTCAGAAAGAGTGTGACGAACAGCGAGACGACTCCGCCGATCAGGAACAATTTCACGATCTGGTAGAGCGAGATATTCCGTGCGACGTTCACCCCAATGAAGAACATCAGCACCGCCAGCGGAACGGCAAAAGAACCGACACCGATCATGCCGGGAACGAGGTGCGGGTTCGCCCATCGCCCGACGGCGAGCGCGAACAGGACATAGACGACGACGGCCAGAGCTGCGGTCCGGGCGAAGAACCACGGCTGTGGCCACGACGTGTCGATGTCGCTGACCGACGGCGTCGTGTTGTAGCTCCCGAATTGAAGGTGGTCCTCCACCTCTTCGTCGGGATGCCGCCGCACAACTTCCGAGAACATCCTCGTGAAGCTGAAACCCTCGATCGAGCCGACACCGGCGGCACTCGCGACACGGTCGCCCACGGCACGGAGCCACTTCGCGGCTCGCTGCGCTGAATCCTCGTCGGCCAGTCTCCAGAGCGAGTCGCCGATCCGGAGCATCTGTCCCATGCGCAGCCTGCCGCGTGCGACCTGCTGGCCATCGAGCTCGACCTCGGGGTGGCCGGGCGCGACTCGGAAGACAGGACGCCCATCCCTGATCCGGAAGACCACGTGACCGGCATCGACACCTGGATCCTCGCTGATCACGCCGTCGATCGGTGCCGATCCGAGGATGACGTCTTCACCTCGGGCGAATTCGATCTGCTTGCCGACGTCCGGACCCGCGATGCAGATGAGGGACCATTGGGCATCGTCTCCGAGCAAGGTTTCCATTCGCGGATCTCCGATCACCCGTTGAAGAGCTTGTCGAGTTCATCCCTGGGAACATGGGTGTGGAAGTGGTCCTCCCAGACCTCGCGCGGCGTCCTGCGGTCCCGATTCCGAACTGTCGTGTCCGCGCCCGCCCTGACCAGAAGCTCGACGGCACGCTCGTCACCTTCTGCCGCCGCGATGTGCAGCGCGGTGTCCCGGTCCTTGCCGACGACGTTCAGATCAGCATTCGCACGGATGAGGATTTCGATCGCCGGACGATGACCCTTGCTCACCGCAAGCATCAGGGGCGTCGCGTCCGCACCGGAGAGCGCATTCACGTTCGCGCCTTCCCGAATCAGGACCTCCATGACACCGACGCTGCCGTTCTCCGCGGCGAAGTGCAGCGGCGTGCGCCGCGTGTTGCCGCTGAGTTCGTCCACATTCACGACCGACTTGCCGTTCACCGGCTTGAGCAGGGCCTCGATGATCGCCGCGCTGTCGTTCATCGCCGCGATATGAATGGCCGTCCGTCCCTGGACATCCTGACGAAGGAGCGGGGGTCTGCATCCGGCAAGTGCCCTGAAGGTCCCGATGTGTCCCTCTCGCGCCGCCGCGAGAATCGGATCCTGGAGGGCGATCCAGTCGTCGGGATCGAGGAGGCGATCGTCTCGGGTGAGAAACAGCTCCTCCCCGTACGATCGGACGAGTTCCTCGTCGCGGTTCCGAATCGCGGCGGCGAGGCGCTGCACGAGGTCCTTCACTTCCAACTGCTTCAACTCTTCAGGCGTCATGGTCGCGACGTCGGGCTTCGGCGGAGTCGGTGTCTCGGTTCCCGTGTCCTTGTCGTCTTCCGGGGGCTCGGCATCTCCATCGGTCGGCTTCGGACCTCCTACTCCGTCCGGAGCTTCCGTGTGGTCCTTCTGATCAGATCCGGAGGTGCCCGGATCGTCCTTCCTGGATCCATCACCCGAAGTCACCATGGAGGAACCACCGCCTGGATCCGTGTCGGGAGTGCCACCGCACATCACCACGCCGGC
>JAGQHR010000822.1 GCA_020431745.1 Candidatus Eiseniibacteriota bacterium | reverse complement strand
TCGCGATAGACGATGAAACCGTCCTCGATCGAGGAGCGGTCCTGCCAAGTCAGGCGCACGCCATCCAGGTCGGTGTACTGCGACCCGTCTCCGTCTCGCGGACGGAAGAACCCGCGCGTTCCCGGGTCGAGACCGATGTCCACGAGGTAGCCGGACTCCAGATCCCACAGCTGGACCTGGTAGTGGTACGTGCGCAGCGGCAACGCGCTCGTATCCACGTACACCGAGTCCTGGCTCGACAGCTCCGAGAGCAGCGCACCATCGCGCAGAACCCGGAAATAGGCGTCGAGGCCGGGCGCTGCCGTCCAGGTGACGCGGACTCCCGCTTCGAGGGTCTGGTCGGAGGCCGCGACCTCGAACAGCCCGCGCGGCAGCGAACGCTGCACACCCGCTTCGGTCTGCACGGTGATGATCTGATCGAGGAGTGATTGAGGCAGCCCGGCCAGCGCGGGCGTCGTCGCACCGATCATCGCGACCCACAGGAAGAGCTGGATTCGCGTTAGGCGCGCCATGAGTTGGGACAACATGACGATGTTCCTTTCTCGACGGGTAGTTGGAAGCACCGGTCGTGGCGGTGCAGCGAGCGTCGCGGCCGCGATGACTACCAGGCCGCCGGGATTCTCGGGGCGCGATGCAGGCCCGAGGCTTCGGAGGGGTTCACGACGTTTGCGGGGTGAGGCGGACACGAAAATGCGACTTTTCGTGGTCGAGTCGACGGAAATGGCGTCCCGCACGGATCAAGGGCGGTGGGGGTAGGCGATTCCCCGAGCCAGACGAACGGGATCGACCCAGCTATTCCAATCCTTCCCGGCCCGACCGTGGATCGAGACAGCAGATCGAGAACGGGATTGCGGACCGGCGGCGCGTCGGAATTCCCTTCCGGATCCGGACCCGAGGTGACCGATCAGGAGATCGGCACACATCTACAACATACTGGTGTTTAGTAACTTAATCGACAACGCCTTCGGTGACGGGTGCGTCGTCGGTCCCCGTCAGCGCGTATCGCGCCGCATCCTCGGGACGATCCCAGTCCTTATAGAGGGCGCTCAGCCCCGCTGCAGCGGTCGCCCGAGCCGTCGAATCTCCGGTCTCGTGGACGAGCAGCAGCTGCCGCTCCGACTCGTCGAACCGACCCAGAGCGCGATAAGCCTCCCCCATCTCGAGGTGCCCGATCTGCACCCGGTCATCGTTTTCGCCGACGAGCGAACCGAGAGAATTCACGAGATCCGTCGCCGCGGTCAGGTGCGCTTCGTCTTTCCCGAGCGCTTCCTGCAGACGGAAGAGTCGCTTCCACACGTCGAAGCAGACATCGGATTCCGGGCCCAGAACCTTCTTTCCCTCGGCCAGGGTCTGGGCGACTTGTGCGTACGCCCGCTCCGGCTGGTCGCTCAACTCGAGAACGCGCCCTTGTGCCACCTTCAGGTAGATCGTGCTCGGCTCGTCGACTCCGTAGGTCTCGATGGATCGGCGGAGGCCTTCTTCGATGATGCCCATCGCCTCGTCGGTCCTACCCTGACCGGCGAGAGATCCGGCCAAGCTCCCCATCGTAATGAGCGTTTGCGAGTGCGTCGGTCCGATCACGCGCTCCTGAGCCGCGAGCGCTTCGCGGAATAGGGCCTCGGCCTGTGCGAACCTTTCCTGGCGCAGATAGACGACACCCAGATTTGCGATGAAGAGAATCGTCTGCGGATGCTCGTCTCCGCGGACACGGCGGTAGCGTGCGATGACATCCTTGTATACCGTTTCGGCTTCTTCATACCGTTCCATCCGCAGGTCCAGCATCGCCATGTTGCCCAGGATATCCAGGCTCGTCGCGTCATCGGGGCCGAGCCCCTCGTCCGCACACGCCAAAGCCTGGCTGAACTTGACCCGGGCTTCCTCGTACTGCCCACGCCTCATCTTGAGAAACGCGAGATTCGACAGGCCGAGAGCAACGGACGGCACATCGATGTCGTCGCGACTCTGCTCGATGGCGAGAGCGCGCTCGAATTCCTCTTCCGCGTCGTCGTACTCACCCTCGAAGTAGCGGATTTGCCCAAGCAGCGAGTGGCCAACCGTCTGCTCATTGAGGTCCGGGTTGGGCACGCGCGACAAGCTTTGGATCGCCGCAACCGCGTGCGAATCAGCCGAGGCGTACTGGCCCAAGCCGACGTAGGTATACGCGATGACCATCCGCAGCCGCGCCTCGACCGCGGGCCGATCCGCGAACGTCGATCCCACGTCCTGCGCCGCGTTGTCCA
>JAGQHR010000821.1 GCA_020431745.1 Candidatus Eiseniibacteriota bacterium | reverse complement strand
CCGACGCGATCCGCACCGCGAGTCAGCAGGTCGACCTCTACGATCACGAGACCGGGAGGCCATACGAACGCGGGATCGCGATGCTCGAAACCTCCGAGGAAGTCCGGGAGTGGAATCGCGAAGCCCGAGCGGCCGCCGACCGCGTCTTCGCGATCGCGGAGGAGCTGGGCGACTGGCCGGAGCCCGATCACGCGGAAGCCGCTCCGCTGATCGCCCGCGTCAACGAGCTCGGCAGCCGCCTCAACGACTGGGTCGAGCAATCGGCGGCTCACTGGCGCGCCCAGAGAAAGATCGTGGCCGTTGTGGGAGGCGACCACTCCGTGCCGCTGGGCGCGATCCGCGCGACCGCGCGCGCGCATCCGGGGATCGGCATCCTCCACCTCGACGCCCACGCCGATCTTCGCGACGCCTACATGGGGTTCACCTACTCGCACGCCTCGATCTTTCACAACGTCATGGAAGAGCCGGCAGTCGCGAAGCTGGTCCAGGTCGGGCTGCGCGATCTCAGCAATGCCGAAGCCCGGACCATCACGGAATCGGATGGACGGATCGTCGCCTACTTCGACTCGGATCTGCAGAACCGCCTGCTGGGCGGCGAGCCCTGGGGCGCGATCGTCGACGAGATCGTGGGCATGCTCCCCCGCACCGTCTATCTCTCGTTCGATATCGATGGACTGGATCCGGCGCTGTGCCCGAACACGGGCACGCCCGTCCCCGGAGGGCTCGGCTTTTCGCAGGTGTTGCGCCTGCTCCGCGCCGTCGCCGAGTCGGGACGGAAGATCGTGGGACTGGATCTGTGCGAAGTTTCGCCCGGCCCCGGGGGCGACTCGGAGTGGGACGCGAACGTCGGCGCCCGCCTCCTGTACAAGATGATCGGATTCACACTGCTGACGCACGCGCACTGAGCAGCGGCAACGACGGGCCGGAGCCGAGCGGCCTCACATGAGAGGCGTCAGCCGAGCAGCCCCACATGAGAGGCGTCAGCTGAGCGGCGGAAGCTTGATGCGTAGCTCTTCGGTACGGGCGAGCGCGTCGAAGAGCATCGGCTGCATCTCCCCCAGTCGTTCCTCCGCACGCAGCACCTGGTCCAGTTTCGCGTGCGTCTCCGGACTTTGCGGCATCAGGAACGAGCAGCAGTCGTCGAACGGCTGGATCGAGATGTCGAAGGTTCCGAGACGCCGTGCTTCGGCGATGATCTCTCCCTTGCTCGTCCCGATGAGCGGCCGGAGGATCGGCGTATCCACCGCTTCCTCGATCGCGACCAGGTTGTCGAGGGTCTGGCTCGCCACCTGGGCCAGGCTCTCCCCCGTGACAAGCGCGCGTGCGTGCACCTTCTTCGCCACCAGCGCAGCCAGACGGAGCATGTAGCGCCGATAGAGCACGACGCGCAGCGGCGCAGGAGCCTCGGTCACGATCTTCCGCTGGATCTCGGCCAGCGGCACCAGATAGAGCCGCGAGGACGGTTGATGACGGGCAAGCTGCCGTACCAGCTCCTCGGCGAGATCGAGCGAGGCTCGCTTCGTATAGGGCAGACTGTGGAAGTGGACGAAGAAGATCCGGCATCCCCGCCCCATCAGACGGTAGGCCGCAACGGGCGAGTCGATCCCGGAGCTGAGCAGCGCGACGAGCCGCCCCGAGCTGCCCACCGGCAATCCGTCGAGCCCGGGCCGCCGATCTCCATAGAGCAGGAAGCGGTCCTGGAGCACTTCCACGTGCACTTCCATCTCGGGAGACTTGAGGTCGACGCACAATCCCGTCGCATCGACCACCGCCTGACCCAACCGTACGTTCAAATCGACGGAGGTGATGGGAAACCGCTTGTCGCTGCGATGGGTGACGATGCGGAAGCTCCGCCGCGGCCGCTGCGTCTGCATCCGGGATGCGAGCTCGACGACCGCCGCCTCGAGACCGTCCAGGTCATCCCGCGCGACCTCCGCGCAGACGGAAAAGTGCGCGACGCCGAAGACGCCGCCGATCCGCTCCAGCACGCGGGCTTCTTCGTCGGCGGAGAGCGGACGCGCACACTCGAGGAGAAGCCGCCCCGGCAGGCTCCTGAGCTTGCGCACCGGTGCGCCCTCGATGGATCGCTGGAGCACGCGCTTGAGCATGCCCAGAAAGAATGGACGGTTCTTGCCCTTGATCCCCACCTCGCCGTAGTGGATGACGATGGTGGTGGGGCGCGCGGCAACGGGGGGGCCGGGCGGCACGGTCCCGGGCTCCTCGGCTATCGACTCTCGATCCATG
>JAGQHR010000820.1 GCA_020431745.1 Candidatus Eiseniibacteriota bacterium | reverse complement strand
CGAAGAGACTCTCGTAGGCCTGTGCGACCGCCATCTGTTCTTGCAGGGAAGGCGTGGTCATCATCATCTCCTCTGTTATGTCGTGGGTGTGCTCCGCATCCTACCGCGGCCCAGAAAGCAGGTTCTATCGAAGAGTGCCGGATCCAGCGGGTCGGCATCCGGATGTCGCGGACGTCCGGGCACGGGCGCATCGCAGGTCGTATCTACGACCGGCCGAAGGAGGGATTCTGCGATTTGGCCGAGAGCAGGCTCCAGCTTCGGAACACTTCCCGGTGGGCGATTCGATCGAGCGCACGATGCAGCGGAATACGCTCCTTGCGGGATCGGATCCTGGCCTGCCGCTCGGGAAGATAGATGGGCGTCGAATGCGTGCGGGCGTCGAATGCGTGCGAATGAGGATCAGGCGGCGCGGCGGAATCCGTCAGTGGAGTCGGGCGGCTCGCTGGAGCGGATGATGCGGCGGTCGGCACGGCGGCGGCCGGCAGGGTGGACCTGGATCTCACGCGCGGAGGTGCGGACCGACAACAGCGTCGGGCCGCCGGCATGCAGCGGCAGGTCGGCCCAGCGCAGGCGAAGTTCTTCGTCGGGATGGAAGATGCGGCTCAGCTCGGCGACATCGGCTTCGTCCAGCCGAAAGAAGAGTCGGCAATGGGCGGGGCCGGGTTCCCATGGATACTGCCGACCCACGGTAGCTTCCTGAATCAGCTCGCGTGCTGGATGGCTGGACTGAGCGGGATCGAGTGAGAGCTCCAAGCCCCAACGATTGGGAGCTTCCTGCACGAGGCGGCACGGGCCCTCCGTCTCGAGAATCGGGATCATCCGGAGCTTCAGACGCACGAGCTGCTCTGCCCGTTTGAGGTAGGCCGCGGCCAGAACCGTCGCCGCGACCCCGCAGGCCAAACCGACGGAGGCGAGGAGCACCCGCAAGGACAGGCCGGTGATCGCGACGCCGTCCCCCCAGGGAGGCGCCTGTCCCCGCAGACCGATCGCGGTCGCGCCTGCGAAGAGTGCCGCCAACGCCAGACACGCTCCGGCCGCTGCCCCGGCGGACCAGGCCGACGGGGCTTCCAGCTGGAAGTGTCGCGATTCATGCACGAACCGCGGGCGTGGAGGTTTGGATCTCGGTGTCACGATCCATGATTCGGCTGTCCCTGGCCCGACCTTGACCGCGGGAGAGCCGAAAAGAAGCGGCTCACCGGATGCGGAGCAAGGAGCACGCGCCGACGACGCGCCCCTGGTGCGCGAGTCGGGCGTAGTAGACCCCCGCGGGGACGGAACGGCCCTGATCGTCGTCGCCGTTCCAGACGACCTCGCTTCGTCCGGCCGTCAGCGGGGCGTTCAGGAGCGTCCGCACGACCCTCCCATTGGGGTCGTGGATCGTGAGTCCGTAGACACCGGCTTCGGGGATGCGACAACGCAGGTGCGTCGAGGTCCGGAACGGGTTGGGGAACCCTCCGGAGAGAACGGCATCGAGGCCGTTCGTCGCGGCGTCCGCTTCGGGCGCCGCGGTCGGGGCCAGGTCGGTCTCGATCGCGATGTCGTCGAGGTACCATCCGAGATCCGTGATGCTCTCGTCGCTTCCGAAAACGAAGCGGATGCGCAGGCCGTCGCGTGCCTCCGCCGAGAGATCGAACAACGCGGGCTCCCAGCCGTCGCTCGCGCCGCTGTAGCCGGGACCCCAGTTGAGCCCGGAGAGCGCTTGCATCGGATATCCGCCGATCGGCTCGACGATCTTCCATTCGACACCGTCCCACACCTGGACCTGTCCGCCGTCCCACGCCGACTCGATGCGGTACCACTGCGAGAAGCTCAGATGGATCGACGTGGCGGCGCCCAGGGTCAGCTCGGGAGAGGTGAGCGCGATGCGTAGAGTGCTGCCGTAGTCCCCATGCAGACCGGTTCCCCAGACGTGGGTTCCCGAGTGAGCGGACGGCCCGCGGGACGGGGTCCCCAGGCTCCAACCCGGATCCGCTGTGTATTCAGCGGCACCGTCCTCGAACGTCTGCGCAGGGCAGAGCTCCAGCGGGAGCGCGACATCGGTCGGTGAGGTGCTGACCCAGCTCCACGCCGTGCCGGATCCCGGCACCGGGCCCGCACAGACGAGATATCGGTCCACGGGGACCGCGCCGATCGCGTAGCTCCCGTCGGCACTCGTTCGTCCGGAAAGCGCGGTTCCGCGAAGCTCGATCGGTGCGTCCGCCACGGGGACGCCGTCGAAGGAAACGACCCCCGATACGGATCCGAGTGGA
>JAGQHR010000819.1 GCA_020431745.1 Candidatus Eiseniibacteriota bacterium | reverse complement strand
CATGTGTCGTGGTCGGCGGCAGGCGTGGCCGCGGGAACCTACTGGCTCCGCCTCCAAGGGGACGGGTGGGAACGTCACGTGCGCATGGCCGTGATCAGATAGCGCGATTCGCTGCCGCAGTGAGCGCGGGATCGGCGATACTCCCCGGCAGGATGTCTGCGGTCGGGGAGGGAACGTGATGCGCATCGGGGTGGATCTCGGCGGCACCAAGATCGAAGCGGTCGCGCTCGCGAGCGATGGCGCCGTCCTCTCGCGGGAGCGCGTCGCGACTCCGCGCGGATCCTATGACGGAACGATCGACGAGATCGTGCGACTCGTGCGGGTGCTGGAACCCGACGGCGCCTCCGATTGCGCCACCGTCGGGGTCGGCACGCCCGGCGCGATCTCACCCGCCACCGGCCGCATCAAGAATGCGAACTCCACCTGGCTGAACGACCGGCCGCTACGGGAAGACCTCGAACGCGCGTTGCAGCGACCGGTGAGGCTCGCGAACGATGCGAACTGCTTCGCACTTTCGGAGGCGATCGACGGGGCGGCCGCGGGAGCACGGGTCGTCTTCGGGGTGATCCTCGGCACCGGGGTCGGCGGCGGGGTCGTGATCGACGGAGCGCCGTGGATCGGTCCCAACGCGATCGCCGGGGAGTGGGGCCACAACCCGCTACCCGCACCCGATCCCGCGGAGGCTCCGGGGTCGGCCTGCTACTGCGGACGGACGGGCTGCATCGAGACGTTCCTCTCCGGACCCGGACTGGAACGGGACTTCGCGAAACTCAGCGGGGAACGTCTCGCAGCCGCGGAGATCGTGCGCCGGGCCACGGAGAATGCCTCGGGCGAAGCGTCGGCGGCCGCTGAAGCGCTGGCCCGTTACGAGGACCGGCTTGCCCGGGCGCTCGGCACCGTGATCAACCTCATCGATCCCGACGTCATCGTCCTGGGCGGCGGCATGTCGAACACCGCCCGCCTCTACGAAACGATCCCCCGACTCTGGTCGCGCTACGTGTTCTCGGATCGTGTGGACACCGTTCTGCGTCCGCCGCGGCACGGCGACTCCAGCGGCGTGCGTGGAGCGGCCTGGTTGTGGAACGATGCGCGACCGGGACATTCCGTCACCTGACACGCCCCTGTGTGAAACGGTCGCGCGGCCGATCGCGACCCATGCGCCGGCGCTCCCGGCCCGTCGCGGGTTCGATTGACCCCCTTTCTGGCGGGGGTGTACTCTCCGCCAATCCGCGGAAGGGGCGAGTGTTCGCGAACAGGAACGGCCGGGGGGAACGTCATCGATGCTGCTCAGTATGACAGGCTACGGGAGGGGCGATGCTCCTTTCGGAACCCGGCGACTGCAGGTGGAAATCCGCACCGTCAATCATCGCTTCTGTGAGATCTCGCTCCGTCTCCCGCGCGCGATCGCGGGCCTCGAGAACCGAATGCGCGAATACATCCAGCCGCGGATTTCGCGAGGGAAGATCACCGTCAACGTGACGATCGACGGGATCGAGGCGCCGGTGACGCGCCTGCGGCTCAATGATGATGTCGCGAGCTCGTACTTCTCGATCCTCGAAGAGCTGAAGCAACGCTTCCAGCTCGCCGGGGATCTCGAGTTGGGAACGTTTCTCTCCCTCCCCGACGTCCTGACCTGGGAGTCCGAGGACGTGACCGAGGACGACGCCTGGGCCCAACTGGAGCCCGCTCTCGTCGCGGCCGTCGCGGACGTGGGGGCCATGAAGGCCCGCGAGGGCGAGAACCTCGCCCGGGACGTGCGGGCCCGTCTCGATGCGATCATGGCGTCGCTCGATCGAGTCGTGGAGCGCGTGCCCGGAATGCTGCAGGACTATCGGCAGCGGATCGCGGATCGGCTGGCCGAGCTCAAGACGGATCCCGACTTCAATCAAGCTCGCCTCGAGATCGAGCTCGTCCTCTTCGCGGATCGGACGGACTGCACGGAAGAGTGCGTGCGCCTCCGCTCGCACGTCGACCAGTTCCGGGGGTTGATCGATTCCCCGGAGCCGGCGGGTCGCAAGCTCAACTTCCTCCTCCAGGAGATGAACCGGGAAGCGAACACGATCGGCTCCAAAGCCTCCGACGTGCCGATCGCCAGGGACGTCATCGAGATCAAGGAGGAGATCGAAAAGCTGCGCGAGCAAGTGCAGAACTTCGAGTAGCACGCTCTAACGCTCGCTGCCGGCCGTCGTCGCCCGCGTGCGGGCGCGGCGTTCCGCCCACCAGCCAGGAGGAACCGACCGGGGATGGATTCTC
>JAGQHR010000818.1 GCA_020431745.1 Candidatus Eiseniibacteriota bacterium | reverse complement strand
CACGACCGCCGGAAGCGGCTCTAGCAGATAGTCCTTTTCGGCATGATCGAATTGGACATGACCGTCGGCATCGACGAAGGTCGTGAACTCCTCCGTATCGGCCGTCGGGGGCAACGGTCGGCTCTGTTCGTCCCACTGCAATTGGTCTCGATCCAGGATCGAGACATGCCTGCCCTTCTTCTCGAGGACATAGGCGACGCCGCCTTCGGACGGAACATAGAGGAAGAAGTGTCGCGTCGGATCGGTGTAGAGGTGCGCCGCCGCATCCGGACGATCGTTTTCCAGGAAGCGATATCCGAGGATCTCGTCCCACCCCTCGTCGGGGAGGAACTCGTCGTCAAGGATCTGTTCCGTCCCCGGAAGAATCTCGGGAGTCTGGAGCTGGGGTGGCTCCGTGTTTTCCTTGTCGGGTTCTCCCGCTCGCGCGGGCGCGGCAAACAGACTTGCACTTGCGAAGACCAAGAGCACCAACCGAGACGGGAGCCCGCGCAAACCCTTCTGAACGAACCGGCGGCTCGCGGACCACTCGCCGATCGGAATGAGAACGTGAGTCGCAATCGAGGCCGTTCCGAGAATCGAAGGTTCGCTGGAATCGGGCGGGACGGAGGCCGTCTGGCGCGGTTCGCGGAAGACGGATGATGTCATGGTTCGTTCCTCATGGACGGGCGATCGACGAGCAACTCCCGCGGTTCCTCAGTTTGCGAACGTCTCCACTCAGATGCTGCGCGGGAGCCGCCTCGTCGACCGCCGTGGGTTGAATGTCCGGAACCCAGGACCAGGTTCCCGATGAGTCGGCTGATATGCTAGACGTACCGGGAACAGGGGGGCAAGGTCCCCGGGTTGGCGCGCGATCCGACCCGGAGCATGTTGACGATACCGCCCCCATGGCGGTGCGACCTTTCAGCAGCCGGCTGGATGACGCCGGAAGGAGATGAACCCTTGGCGGCGAATAGACGGGAACAGATCCTGGCGTTCATGCGGGAGCGCCCCTACGCCGTACAAGCTTCCAACGGACTGGAGGGATCACCCCAGGCCGCCGTGGTGGGCGTCGTCGTCAGTGATCGCTTCGAGGTCTTCTTCGACACGGTCGGTTCTTCGCGAAAAGCGCAAAACCTGCGGCGTCGGCCCATGGCGGCTTTCGTCTTCGCGTCGACCGAGTCCGATGCGACGCGGACCGTCCAACTGGAGGGCGCGGCGGACGAGCCCACCGGGGCGGATCGGGCGAGGCTGATCGGCCTCTACCTCGATCGGTTTCCGGACGGGCTGGAGAGGCAGAGCTGGCCCGGACTCACCTACTTCCGAATCACTCCGCACTGGATTCGCTACAGCGATTTCTCCGTGGATCCCCCGGAGATCATCGAGTGGGATGCGGACGAAATGCGCCCCACGCCTTAGTCTGCACGGGGACGCGACTGCAATGCCGGATACGGAAACCGGCTACCCGCCACGAAATGCGCGGGAATCGGGTGCTCCGCGTCAGTCGACACCCGAGGTCACGGGATTCCAGCCCAGCTCGATCACCTCGAAATCATCCGCGTAGAGAGAATGGAACGCCGGATTGAGGACGTCGTTGTCCCACCGCGGATCCATCGTGCCCGTGATGTACATGTCCGATCCATTGTCCGCAAGGATCAGTCCGTAGGTCTTCATCGCCTGGAAGATGATCTGCACATCGGGCGGATAGCCGGAGAGGTCGACGCCGGCCTTGAGCCGGAGCCGGGCACCCATCGGAGGCGCACCCTCGGTGTCGCCCGCCTGGTGCGAGGCGGGCCAGACGTATCCGTTCGTCGCACGGGTGGTGAAGCGAAACGCGTGGCGGATCGGCTCGCCGGATGCGATCTCGTCGTAGCGGATCAGTCCGGGAAGAATGGCTAGCCCGGCCGCATCAGCGGATGTCCAACCGTCGGGGCGCCGATCGTTCGTGGAGAGATCCCACGTCGCACCCGACCCCGCTTCCCAGCGCGAGGCCGCGGCGCTCCACCGGGTCGCCCAGGTCTCGAAGAGCAGCCAACGATCGCGGTCGATCACCAGGAGGTGGCGGTCGCCGCTCGATCCGCCGCCCGGAATTCCTCCCTCGATGTAGTTGGGAAGATCCCGCGCCTCGTCCGGAATCGGGTATCCGGAAGGCTGCCCGGGCGCCCCCGCATCGCTTTCGTCGGGATAGAGTACGAAGGTCACCGGCACCAGCGACTGCGTTCCCGACACGGTGACGTACGGAATGCCATATGGCGGCGGGCCAAAGTCCGGGTGGAGACG
>JAGQHR010000817.1 GCA_020431745.1 Candidatus Eiseniibacteriota bacterium | reverse complement strand
GCTCCAAGGCGGCGATCGGAGCCAAGATCATCGGTCGTGTGATGGAGCTCGCCGTGGACGAAGGCGACACCGTCCGCGCCGGAGAGATCGTGGCCCGGCTCGACAGCCGGGACCTCGAGGCCGCGGTCCAGCAGGCGGAAGCCCGGCTCAACGAAGCGACGGCGCGCGCGGCCGATGCCCGTCGCGTGAAGGCGCGTGAGGAGCAGATCTTCCAGGCGGGTGCTTCCTTCCAGCAAGCGCTCGACGAAGCCGCCACCCAGCTCGCGATCGCCGAGGCCCAGGTCCAAACCGCGCAGGCCGCGTTGGACGCGGCCCGGGCCCAGCTCGCCTACGCGACGATCCGGGCTCCCATCGACGGGGTCGTGATCGAGCGGAACATCGAAGTCGGCGAGATGGTGGCGCCCGGCGGGTTCACCAGCCAGCAGTCTTCCGGGGCGATCCTCCGCATCGCCGATCCCACCTCGCTCGAGGTCGAGGCGGACATCAACGAGAGCTACATCGCGCGGTTGACGCGTGGACAGCCAGCGATCATCCGCATCGACGCGGTACCGGACGCCGAATACCACGGCGAGCTGCGGCAGATCGTCCCGACCGCAGATCGGCAGAAGGCCGTGGTCGAGGTCAAAGTCACGATCGACGATCGCGACAACCGGCTGGTTCCGGACATGAGCTGCTCGGTCACGTTCGTCGAGCGGGATCAGGAGCCGGCGGGCACGCTGGCGAAGCCGGTCGTCCTCATCCCGGAGAGCGCGGTCCTGCAAAGCGGATCCGCCGCGTTCGTATTCGAGGTTCGGGGCAACCGTCTCCGTCGCGTCCCCGTCGTCCTGGGCGAGCGTCGCGACTCCGACGTCGTCGTCACGTCCGGGCTCTCGGGCGGTGAGACGATCGTGCGCGAGGGGGTGGACGGTCTGCGCGACGGCAAGGCGGTGCGAACCAAAGCATGAACCCCGACTCTCGCCCGTCTAGCCCGGCGCCAGATGTTTCGTCCGGACCGCCAACCGATGCACCGTCCGGTCGTGCGTCTAGCCCGGCGCCCGATGCACCGTCCGGTCGTGCGCCTAGCCCGGCGCCCGATGCTCCGTCCGGCCCTCCGCCCGCAGAGCCCAGGTCCAAACGGGGCAAGGTCTCGCTCGCGAGCGTGCGCCACGTCGTCAAGACGCTGGTCTGGCCGCGCCGGAAGCTCCTCCTGCTCGGTCTCGGTCTCATCCTGATCAATCGGCTCTGCGGGCTCGTCCTGCCCGGCTCGACCAAGTACCTGGTCGACAAGGTCATCGCTCAAAAAGACATGCACATGCTGCGGCTGCTGGTCGTGGCCGTCGGCGGCGCCGTCGGGATCCAGGCCGTGACGGGCTTCCTGCTGACCAAGCTGCTGAGCGTGGAGGCGCACGAGCTCATCCGGCAGCTCCGCATCCAGATCCAGCGGCACGTGATCCGGCTGCCCGTCGGCTACTTCGACAGCACCAAGTCCGGCGTGCTCGTCTCGCGGGTGATGGACGACGTCGAGGGAATCCGCAACCTCATCGGGACCGGATTGGTGCAGCTGATCGGCGGGGTCCTCACCTCCGCGGTCGCGCTCGTGCTGGTGCTTTCGATCAGCCCGCTCATGACCCTGCTCGCGCTGGTCCCGTTGATCCTCTTCGCCTTCATCTCGATGCGCGCCTTCCGGACGATCCGCCCGATCTTCCGCGATCGAGGCGCGATCCGCGCGGCGGTCACCGGTCGTCTCACCGAATCGTTCGGCGGCGTGCGCGTGATCAAGGGATTCAACGCCGAGTCGCGCGAGGAGGAGGTCTTCGCCGACGGCGCGCGGCAGATCTTCGAGAACGTCAAGAAGACGCTCACCACGACCGCCCTGGTAACGAGCGCGGCGACGCTGCTGCTGGGAGTGGCGAGCGTGACCATCATGGGGATGGGCGGCGGCCTCATCATCCAGGACAAGCTCACTCTGGGCGACTTCTTCGCGTTCACTCTCTATCTCGGGTTCCTGGTCGCTCCGATCGTCCAGATGGCGAACATCGGGACGCAGATCACCGAAGCCTTCGCCGGCCTCGACCGCGTACGCGAGATCTTCGCCGAGCCGACCGAGGACGAGCAGGACTCGAGCCGCCAGCCGTTGCCCCGGGTGCGCGGCGACGTCGCCTTCGAGGACGTGTGGTTCGAGTACAAGCCCGACCAGCCGGTGCTCCGCGGCATCGACTTCGCGGCACCGGCGGGCACGACGACCGCCCTGGTGGGCCCCAGCGGCGCTGGCAAGAGC
>JAGQHR010000081.1 GCA_020431745.1 Candidatus Eiseniibacteriota bacterium | reverse complement strand
GGCCGCGTGATACCGGTTCTATTCATCCCGGAGGGTACTCGACGGTGCGGCTCGGGACGAGCCCGATGCTCCGGAGCGCAGGCCCTTCGGGGGACCGGTCAGGTCTCCAGGTCGGCCAGCACCTGGGCCGGATGTTCGGCCGGATTGACCTTCGGATACGCCTGTTCGATCCGTCCGTCGGGAGCGATCAGATACGAGATCCGCCTGGGATACTCCGCCTCCAGGCTGTCGCATGCCTCGTAGGCCAGACCGATCTTGTGGTCGGTATCGCAGAGCAGGGGGTAGCCGAAGTCGAACTTCTCGGCGAAGGCCGCGTTGTCCTCCTGCGTGTCGAAGCTGATGCCCAACACCTGGCAGTTCTTCGCGTCGAACTCCTTGGCATGGTCGCGGAACCCGCGTCCCTCGATCGTTCACCCCGGGGTGTCGGCCACGGGGTAGAACCACAGGAGAACGTGCTTCCCTCGCAAGTCCGTCAGGGTCAGCTTCGATCCCTCGTGGGTGAACACGGTGAAGTCGGGTGCTTCGCTTCCGACTGGCAACATCCTGCCTCCTTCCTGGCCCTCGTTTTCAAAGTCTGCCGGCGGGGTGGGGAATCCCATCTCCCGGCGCCGAGCGGCGATCCCCCCGGGTGTCCGGGCAAGAAGGATGCCGATGCCCCCTCCCTGGCCGCGCGGCCGGCCCGCCGGGGAAAACCGACTCTACCCGTTCGCCCGGCAGCCGACGAGGGTGTGGATTCCGTACAAACCTCTTCCCAATCATGCAATCGCAGGGATCCTCTCCCGAAAGCCCCCGGCTTTTGCTATGCTCGGCGATTCGTGGCTGCCCGGCATCCCGGAACCGGGACCTCCGTGAGCAGCCAGACGCAAGAGGCGCGAGGGGGCGCGGCTCCCGGCGCCTTCCGGGGTGCGCGTCCGGCTCGGACGGCATCCCGAGGCACGGAAGGAACATGAACGAAGCGCTGAAGAATGGACATGGGCAACGCCGTACGGATCGGCGCGCCGTGGCGATCGTCGCCCACGTCGATCATGGCAAGACCACCCTGGTCGATGCGTTGCTGCGCCAGACCGGAACCTTCCGGGCCAACCAGAAGGTGGCGGACTGCGTGATGGATTCCGGAGACCTGGAGCGGGAACGCGGCATCACGATCCTCTCCAAGAACACGGCGATCGACTACCGCGGAACCGTGATCAACGTCGTCGACACCCCCGGGCACCGTGACTTCGGCTCGGAGGTCGAGCGCATCCTCTCGATGGTCGAGGGTGTGCTGCTGCTGGTCGACGCTTCCGAAGGTCCGTTGCCCCAGACACGCTTCGTTTTGAAGAAAGCTCTCGAGGGCGGCAAGAAGCCGATCGTGCTGATCAACAAGATCGACCGCCCCGACGCGCGGGTCGCGGAAGTCGAAGAAGAAATCCACGACCTCTTCCTTTCGCTGGCGACCGACGAATCCCATCTCGATTTCCCCGTCTACTACGGATCCGGCAAGCTCGGCTTCGCGTCCACCGATCCGAACGCCCGGGAGGGGGATCTCCACATCCTTCTCGACGGAATCCTGGAGCAGATCCCCGCGCCTTCGATCACCGATCAGGAATTCAAGATGATCGTGGCGAACATCGAGTATTCGGACTTCCTGGGCCGGATGGCGGTGGGACGGATCCAGTCCGGCGAGGTCAAGCTCACGACGGAGCTGGCCTCGGTCACGCCCGAAGGCAAGATCGTCGAATCGGGTCGCGCGGGGAAGATCTTCCTCTTCCACGGGCTCGAACGCGTGGAGGTCAAGGCCGCGTCCGCCGGCGACATCGTGGTCATGTCCGGATTTCCCTCCATCGAGATCGGACACACCATCCTCGACAAGGAGGAGCCGACGCCGCTCTCGGGGATCCGGGTCGAAGAACCGACCCTCTCGATGGAATTCCGCATCAACGACTCCCCCTTCTCCGGACGGAGCGGGAAGTACCTCACGAGCCGGCACCTCTCGGAACGTCTGCTCAAGGAGCTGGAGCGCAACGTCGGTCTGCGGGTCGAACGCACCGACGTCCCCGAGGCCTTCCAGGTGCTGGGGCGGGGCGAGCTCTCGCTTTCGATCCTCGCCGAAACGATGCGTCGCGAGGGATACGAGCTGGCCCTCGGGCGCCCGCAGGTGATCTTCCATCGCGACGAGGACGGGACCCTGCTCGAGCCGTACGAAGAGCTGATCATCGACTGCGCCGACGACTTCACGGGAACCGTCATCGCAGCGATCGGCGAGCGGCGCGGAGAGCTCCGCCATCTGGGTCGCCACGGAGATCGAGCCCGGATGGAGTTCTCGATCCCGTCGCGGGGCCTGCTCGGCTTCCGGACGGAGTTCCTCACCATGACCCGGGGGACCGGACTCCTCAACCACCTCTTCGATCAGTACGGTCCGCACCGGGGTCCGCTGCCGAATCGCAAGCGGGGTGCGATCATCGCCAAGGAAGGCGGCGACGTCACCTCCTACGCGCTCGATCAGCTGGCGGATCGAGGCGTCTTCTTCGTGCGTCCGGGGGACAAGGTCTACGTGGGGCAGATCGTCGGTGAGCACGCGAAGGAAGACGACATCATCGTCCAGATCTGCAAGGCGAAACACCTGACGAACATGCGGTCGTCGACCAAGGATGTCGACAACAAGCTGACTCCGCCCCGCGATCACACGATCGAATCGGCGATCGAGTGGATCAACGAGGACGAGCTCGTCGAGGTGACCCCGGATTCGCTGCGCGTGCGAAAGCGGCATCTCGATCACAACCAGCGGCGCGCCAAGGCGAAGGTCGGCTGAACCGGAACGACGTCGCGAGCTCGATCGCGGGGGCAGCGGCCCGGCGTCGGCCGCGGGGCCGCACCGATCGACCGAAGCGGTAATCTTTGCCCAGAGGCCGGCCCCTAGGAGGCACCGCCGTCTCCGCTCACGACGATCCATCCGGGTGACGGGCGGACCCCGGTGCCGAGCGCGTTCGTCGTCCCACCGCCGACACCCCTTCGCCAGAAAACTCCGAAGTACGAGCTTCCCCTGACCGATGGAACGGAGAGGCCGTCAACGCAATGATCACGATTTCTGCAGAAAACTTGATGCGCTTTGTCCGCATCATGGCCGCCGCGATGGACGCGGGTGACGTCTATACCCACGGTCGGTCCTACCGGTGCTCCAAGTACGCCCTGTGCGTGGGGCGGGAGCTCGGTCTCAAAGGGCTCGAGCTGCAGCACCTGGAATGTGCGGGGCTGCTCCAGGATCTGGGCAAGAAGATCGCGCTCCACGGCATCCAGAACAAGGTCGGGGAGCTCACGCAGCTCGAACGACGCCAGATGAACCGCCATACCAAGATCAGCGCGGATCTCCTGGCCCGCATTCCCTTTCTCGAAGACGCCGCCAAGATCATTGCATCGCTCAACGAACGATACGACGGCAACGGGTTGCCCGCGCAGCTACAGGGGAGGGACATCCCCTTGCCGGTCAGGATCCTCGCCGTCGTTTCGGCTCTCGATGCCCTGACCTGCGACCGTCCCCATCGGCAGGGACTGCCGATCGAAGAGGCCTACACCGAGCTACGCAAGGATGCGGGACATCGCTTCGATCCCCTGGTGGTGCAGACGGTGATCCGCTTGCACGAATCCGGAGACATCCTCTGCGACTTCGATGTTCGCATGGCGCCTGTGTATCAGCAGCCGGTGAAGAAGAAGACGACTGGGGCCGCCACCACGAAGGGCGCCTCGGCCCCGAGGGAGACCGGAACGGCAGCCGCGGGCGGCCATCCCGAGGGTGAACCGGAAGCCCCCGTGGCCGATGCAACGGCGGCGACGGACGAGAGGACGATGACGGCGGATCAGGACACGGCAACGATCGACACCGATCGGACCGGGCGCGCCGACGCCGGAAGCCCCGGATCCGACCCCGCTCCGGCGATCGCCAGCGACACGTCTCCCGATGACGGTGAAAAAGAGGAACGTAAAGCAGCCTGAACCGCTACCCGTCGCTGCCCGTTCCAACGAACTCTCGAAGCCCGCGCCCATCCGCACTCGGCCCCGCACGCGGCCTGCGACTCGACTCCGCACGCGCCCTGCGATTTGCGCCGATCGATACCCTCCGCTAGGCTGGCCTTTCGAAGCCATTCCGGTCCCGTAACCCCACACCACTTCTACTCGGGAGGCCCTGATGGAGAACGCGTTGGAACAGCTACGTGTCTTCGCTGTCACCTACGGCATCCGGATCGTTGGCGCGATCCTCATCCTCATCGCCGGTCGCATCGTCGCGGGCATGGTCCGCAACGGCGTCCGTTCGGTGCTGCAGAAACGAGACGTCGAGCCCGGCCTCCGCCAGTTTTTCGGCAGCTTGTCGTATGCTCTGATCATCGCCTTCGCCGCCATCGCCGCACTCGGCAAGTTCGGGGTGGAGACGGCATCCTTCGTCGCCGTTCTCGGTGCGGCCGGTTTCGCCATCGGATTCGCGCTCCAGGGATCGCTCTCGAACTTCGCGTCGGGCGTGATGATCCTGCTTTTCCGACCCTTCAAGGTCGGGGACTTCATCGAAGCCGCCGGCGTGGCGGGCAGCGTGGCCGAGGTGCAGCTCTTCAACACCTTCCTGAATACGCCGGACAACGTACGGATCATCGTGCCAAACTCCGCCGTCTACAGCGGCACGATCAAGAACTACTCGGCCAATCCGACACGACGGGTCGACCTGACGATCGGGATCGGCTACGGCTCGTCGATCGAGGCCGCGCTGACGCAAATGCAGACCTTGATCGAAGCGGACGACCGGATCTCCAAGGAACCGGCGCCGTTCCTCGCGGTGACCGAGCTGGCTGACTCCAGTGTCAATCTGGTCGTGCGCGTCTGGGTGAAGAGCGCCGACTACTGGGGGGTGAAGTTCGACCTCACGCGTCAGATCAAGGAGCAGTTCGATGCCTCGGGCATCGAGATTCCTTTCCCGCAGAGGGTCGTGCACCTGCAGCAGTCGCAGGCTTCCTGAGCGGACGTTCGACACGGGGAAACAACGGCGCAGCGAAGAGCCCCGGTTCGAAAACCGGGGCTCTTCTCGCATCGGACCGCGCCGCTCGCCGGCCGCCCCGTCCGGGCTCTAGCGAGCAGCGTCGGTCGTCGTTGGCCCCGCGAAACTCAGGCTGCGAGCTCGGAGGTGCAGTGCGGACAGCGGACGGCCTTGATCGGAATGGTCATGGCGCACTTCGGGCAGCTCTTCTCCGAGGGGGCCGGGGCCGGAACCGGCTCCTTGCGCTTCATCTGCTTCACGCTGCGCACGACCATGAAGACGGCGAACGCCACGATGAGAAAGTTGATCACGTTGTTGAGGAACACGCCGTAGTTGACGGTGACGGCGCCGGCCTCCTGGGCCGCCGCCACGGAGGCGTAGGGTCCCGCCGTGGTCCCCTGCTTCAGCACCATGAAGAGGTTCGCGAAATCGACGTTGCCCAGGGCGAGTCCGATCGGAGGCATGATGATGTCGGCGACGAGGGACTTCACGATCGTCCCGAAGGCCGCCCCGATGATGATTCCGACTGCCATATCCAGGACGTTTCCGCGCATCGCAAATTCTTTGAATTCTTTGAGCATCGTGGTCTCCATCCAGGCGGACGAACCGTCCGCGGCTTTCGTTCTTGTGATCGCGAGCCACCAGACCCCATTGGCAGCGGATGAGGCCCCCGCCGAGGGGGGCGCAAAGTCGCCCCCCCTTCGACGCGGCGAGATTGATACCATGTTTTCCAGGCTGTGGAAAGAACCAACACGGGCCGCTGGGGACCGGTCGACGAAGCGGAGGTTCCGATGCAATCTCTTTCCGCCTTCACACCAATACGGATCCGTGTACCTGCACGACCGCCGAAGGCCGTTGCACGATTGAAAGCCGCAATCAAGGGCGGAGCGATTGGTGTCGGGACGCGTCGTGTGTCGATGCTCGTCCTCGCGATCTGCCTCGGCAACGCCGTGGTGGGATGCGGCGATCAGAATCAGCCCGATACCACTCCGCCCGCGGACGTTTCCGATCTCCGAGCCAAGGAAGTCGGACGGAGTTCGACAACCTTGCTCTGGACCGCCCCCGGCGACGATGGAGAATCGGGGCAAGCCCTGGCCTACGAGGTGCGACGCGCGGACGAAACTCTCACCTTGGCCGCGTGGGATTCGACCGGAACGGTCGTCGCCGAGCCGCCTTCCGCTCCCGCCGGCAGTGCGGAATCGCTCCTGGTGGAATCGCTCGCCGAGAATCATCGCTACTACTTCGCCCTCCGGACCGTCGACGAAGCCGGCAATCGGTCGGGCATCTCGAACGTCGTCTCGCTGCGAACCGCGAGCTCGGATACGATCCCGCCCGCAGCCGTGACGAGCCTGACCCTCGGACGGGTCTCCTCGCGAGAAGCGTTCGTCGCCTGGCTCGCGCCCGGCGATGACGATACGACCAATGGACGGGCCGCCCGCTACCAGCTCCGCCTCGCGGACGAGACGCTCACTCTGGAGAACTGGGACACGACCGGTGCCGTGGTGGACTCCTCCGCTCCGATCGATCCCGGCCAGCTGGAGCTGCACCAGATCACGGACCTGCTCCCGAGACACACCTACTACGTCGCGCTGCGAACGCGGGACGAGGCCTTCAACTGGTCGGGGATCTCGAACGTCGTCCGGATCGACACTCCCGCGGACGACACCGTGCCCCCCGGCAAGGTCTTCGACCTGGCAGGACGTTTGACCGCGATCGATGCGATCGAGATCACCTTCACCGCTCCCGGCGACGACGGCTACTCCGGACAGGCTTTCGAGTACGACCTGCGGTACGCGATGGATCCCGACGCCCTCGAGAACGACTGGGAAAACACGACTCGGGTCGAGACGAAACCACCGCAGTCGGCCGGTCGTCGCGAGGCAGTGCTGGTCGACAGCCTGCCGATTCGGACGCAGTACTACTTCGGGCTGCGGACGTCGGACGAAGCCGAGCTGTGGTCCGAGCTCTCCAACATCGCCCCGATTCGGACGTCGGATTCGACCTGCGTCGTCCTCGCCGACAGCACCGGGGACTATCCCACGATCCGGGACGCGCTGATCGCCGGGGCCGGATGCACCATCCTCCTGGGCGACGGGGAGTATCCGAACAACGTCTGGCCGGCCGATGCGCGCCCGCACCTCCGATCGCTCAGCGGCGATGCACGGAGCTGCGTGCTGCGCTTCCCGGACGGGACCTCGGATCTCGGGACCCAGACGATCCTGGAAGGCGTGACGCTGGCGGACTCGCCGAATCTCCGGATCCGCGCCGTCGACGCACCGATGGCTCTGCAGGCATCCGGCTGCATTCTCCTCAATGTCAGCTTCGAGGCGGCCGGCCCCTTCGCCGCAGGTCCCGACGTGCTGTTGGAGGACTGTCTGGTCACGGAGGCCACCCAGTCCCCGGTCTTCAACGTCGACCGGTTCACCGCCCGTCGCTGCACGTTCCTCGACAATCGGACCCGCCTGGTCGTCGCCCGGGAAGTGGAGATCGAAGCGTGCAGCTTCACGGGCAACCAAATCCCATCCGGGGCACTCCTCCGCACCTTCCACGACATCGATCGAGGAAGCCTGCTCCGCGTCGATCGCTCGACCCTCACCGGCAACTCCGGCACGCTGCTCTCCCTGTTCAACGGCCCGTTGCTGGTCGAAAACTCGGTGATCGGGGCCAATTCGGGGAGCGCGATTTCCCTGTCCGGCCAGACCGCGGCCACCGTCCGGACCACGACCTTCATCAACAACTTCGGGCTCGCGAGCTGCATCCGGAGCGAAGCGCTGTTGGAGACCTTGCGCATCGAGCGATGCATCTTCGCGGCGAACAACGACGGCCCCGAAGTCTTCGGCGATCCGCGCCCCCCGCTCATCGTCACGTGCACGGACGTCTACGGAAACGAGCGCGGGGATTGGACGGGCGACCTGACCGGCTACTACGGCCGTGACGGGAACATCTCGCGTGACCCGCTTTTCTGCGACCGGCAGAACGCGGACTTTCGCCTGAGCGCCCGCTCCCCTTGTTCACCGGATTCGCAACCGGACTGTGGCAGAATCGGAGCGCTCGACGTTGCCTGCCCGTGAGAACTACCATCAGCGACTCGCGGCCGGTGGGATGGATATCCGGGAGGGCACATGAAGCTGGTTCGGGTGGGAGCGGCCGTCCTCAATCAGACTCCGCTCGATTGGGACGGGAATCGTGCCCGCATCCTCGACGCCATCGAGCAGGCGCGCGCCGCCGGCGTCAGCATTCTCTGCCTACCCGAGCTGTGCATCCCGGGATACGGCTGCGAGGACGCGTTTCAGTCACCGGGGCTCTGGCGCACCTCCTTCGCCGTGCTCCAAGAGATCGTGCCTGCCACCCGGGGGATCGTGGTCTCGGTCGGTCTGCCGGTCCTGCATCGCAACAGCCTGTTCAACTCCGCCGCGCTCCTGGTGGACGGAGACATCGTCGGATTCGTGGCCAAACGCTACCTGGCCGGAGAGGGCCTCTACTACGAGCCCCGGTGGTTCAAGCCCTGGCCCGAGGGCGCGGTCACCGAAGTGGAGTTCGATGACCTCCACTACCCGATCGGCGACTTGTACTTCGAGATCGGGGGCATCCGAATCGGCTTCGAGATTTGCGAGGACGCCTGGGTCGCGAACCGGCGCGGCGGCGACCTCGCCGGTCGCGGGATCGATCTCATCCTCAATCCCAGCGCCAGCCACTTCGCCTTCGACAAGCACGCGGTGCGGCAGCGCTTCGTGCTGGAGGGGTCGCGCTCGATCGGCGTGACCTACGTCTACAGCAACCTGCTCGGCAACGAGTCGGGTCGGATGATCTACGACGGCGGGGCGCTCATCGCCACCGAGGGCGAGATGTTGGCGGCAGGGCCTCGCTTCGGATTCCATGAAGTCTACCTGACCTCCGCCACCGTCGACATCGACGCGACCCGCATGAGCCAGGCGCGGCTGGGCAGCCGTCGTCCCAATGTGGGGGAAGACCCGCTCTGCGTGGATCACCGGTTCGTCTATCCGGAGGTGGCTCCCGAGTATCGGCCTTCCCCGCGTCCCGGCGGGGGCAGCACCGACGTCGAGGACGACGATGGCAAGATCCGCCTCGATCTGCCGACCTGGGAGCGCAGCGATCCCCTCGACTACGAAGAGTTCTCCCGCGCAATGGCGATCGCGCTGTTCGACTAAATGCGAAAGAGCCGCTCCCGCGGATTCATCGTGTCGCTTTCGGGTGGCGCCGATTCGGCCGCGGTTGCTTGTCTGATCCGCCTGATGTTGGATCTGGCGCTCCTCGAGCTGGGTCCCGATCGGTTCCGGGAGCGCCTTGCGTACTGGCCCCTGACCGCCGATTCGGAGGGCGAGCTGCTTCCCGAGCTGCTCACCTGCGTCTACCA
>JAGQHR010000816.1 GCA_020431745.1 Candidatus Eiseniibacteriota bacterium | reverse complement strand
TCGAGCCTCTCCCGAAGGCCGTGAGACACGAGAGAGGCAGCTGCGGGTCGAATCTGCGATGCCCGTGCAGATCATCGTCCAGAACAGTCGTTATCGTGAGTCGATTTTTATAAATTGTAAAGGTTGTTTTCTAATTGATGAGGCGCCGGACACCGGACACCGGACGCTGGGCACTGGCATGGGTGTGCACATGGGCGCGGACGCCGGCAGCTTGATGGCAGGCCGTGCCGATCAAAGGACGTCTTCTTGCAGGTGAGGTCGGACAAGGACATTCGGCCCGGCGGAATCGGCGGGACCTCCGACCCACCCCGGCCCAGGACGCGGTCGTAGGCGTCGGCGGGGCCCCGGCCGGAGGCGCTCCCGATCAGGCCTTCTGAGTCAGGCTCCGGTAGCGGATCCCGACGGCGATCGCGAGCAGGATCCAGATCCCGACGAAGGCCATGTTCACGAGGGCGAACTCCCGGGTCTGGAAGGCGAGGAACTGGGTCCCGACGAAGACCAGGAGTGCGGAGAGGGCGTCCCCACCGCGGACGAAGATCGTGTCGATCGCCTGCTTGGCCTTGTACTTCTGTTCCCGGGTGGTGGGCAGGAAGAGCACCCCGCGCAACGTGTTCTGCAGCGAGTAGTCGGTGGCGTTCTCCGCCGTCTTTACCCAACGGATGAGGGCGAGGATGGGAACGAACGCGACCAGCGAGTAGCCGAGGAGCGCGATCACCGGCATGATCAGGAGCGCGACCCGCACGCCCCAGTACTTGAGGATCCGCGAGACGAAGAAGAGCTGCACGACGAGTCCGACGAGATTCACGACTCCGAAGAAGTCCGAATAGAACTTTCCGATGAAGGTGCCCTTGTCGACTCCCTGCGCCGCGAGCTGGGTCGCTTCCTGCGTGACGACGCGCCCCAGGATGTACTCACCGGTCGAGTTCACCCAGTTGAGGAAGAGGATCAACAACGCGATGAGCAGGAGATAGCGGCTGGAGAAGACGAGCTTGTACGCGCCTTCCTTGCCGATCGGCTCCTCCTTCGAGGGTTGCGTGGAGGTGCTCGTGTCGGCCGCTCGTCCGCTCGATACGGAGCGCTCCCGGGAGTCCACGACGTTCGTGAGGAAGAGGCTGAGCACCAGGATCGCGCCCGCCACCAGCAGCAACGGATACGGCCCGAGCGAATCGATGAGCCCCGCGGAGATGAACGGGCCCGCGACTGCGCCGGCGGAGGCGCCGAAGCCCACGATCGCGAAGAGTCGCTTGCCCTGGTCGGGGGTGTACAAGTCGTTTGCGAACGACCAGAACTGCGCCACCACCATCACGTTGAAGATTCCGACCCACAGATAGAAGAGCACGCCCAGTGAAAGCGGCACGAATCCGAAGTGCGGATTCGAAAACGGCGAGAGCAGCATCGGGATCTGCAGCCGCAGACCTACCTTGGCCATCAGGAAAAAAGCGACGAGACAGCCGATGAAGAAGAGCGTGACCACGTTGATGAGGCGCCGGCGGGGAAATCGGCTGGCCAGCTTCGCGTAGAGCGGAACGGCTCCCAAGAGCAGCACGGTTTGGAGCGCGGAGGTGTACGCCTTCACTTCCGCTCCGCCGGTGGCGAGGATCAGCGCTTCCCGGACCGGTTTGATCACGTAATAGGCGGCCAGAATCAGGAACACGTTCGCGGTCAGGAGCAGCGCGGTGCCGGCTTCCCCTCTCCGCACTTCGGCGAAGAGACCGAGAAACGCTTCCAGTCCGGACTTTTCCCGGCGAGGATCGGCGGGCTGAGAGGTCGTCGTGTTCACGAAGTGGCTCCCTCGCTCATCCGCTCATCGATCGACCGCGACGATCCGGCCGCTCTCGCGGGACAGGTACGCGGTCACCGGATGCGACCAGTCCTCGTATCGGCGCACCCGCACGTCGATGGCCAGGAAGGGATAGCGATCCGTCGTCCCGGCCCCGAGCGCGTCGGCGGCCGGACCTTTCGCGAGATCGATGCTCCGCTCCAACGAGCTCGTCCAATCGGTTCGATCGGCGCCGTTCCGGTTCTCGTCCACGACCGCGCATCGGTACTCGTACAGAGGCACGTGATCCGGATAGATGTCACGCTCGGCGCCGAGATCCCGGAAGACCACCCGGCCGTCGCGGGTCCCGCCCTCGAGGCGGAAGTATTCGAGCGGCGCGATCTGATCGAAATAGACGCGGCCGATCCGGTCGCGGCGATCTTCGAGGACTCTGGCGATGTACGCCTCCGAAGCGGCATCGTGGTATCCGGCCCGCGCCA
>JAGQHR010000815.1 GCA_020431745.1 Candidatus Eiseniibacteriota bacterium | reverse complement strand
CGGAAGGGGCAAGATCGCTTCCCCGGGGCGTCGAGTCCGTCACCACGCTCTCTCCCTGACCGTCCGGCGTGCGCTCGGCATCCCGATTGCACTGCCGGTGCGGGACGCCAATAATGGATCGGACATCGTCGGAACTGGTCCTTCCCTGGGCCAAATCACGACGTGGAGTATCGCATGACCACCCGGCAGCCCCAACACTTCCTGTTTCCGGGCCGCTTCTTCGAAGCGAGGGTCGGGGCGTTGCCCGCGGTGCCCGCGTACCAATATCACCAGTTCGATCCGCAGGACTTCGGCGAGATCTGCTCGGCTCTGGAACGGCGACGGATCCGCACGCTGACTTTTTCGGATCTCATGAACGGCGCTGACGCTCCGTCCCGGTCGGTGCTGCTCACGGCGGACGACGGATGGTCCTCGGTCTGGTCCATCGCCTTCCCTCTGCTGCGCCGCCACGGTTTCCGGATGACCTTGTTCCTCCCGCCCGACACCCTCGAGGAGTCGGAGGAGCGTAGGCCCGGTCTCGACGACGGCTGCCCGGAGGCGGAGCTCATCGCGCGCGACCACGGCGACCGTCCACTTCTCACCTGGGGCGAGGTGCGGGCGATGCAGGCGAGCGGGTTGATCGATCTGCAGTCCCACTCCTCCCACCATGGACTGATCTTCGTCTCCGAAGGGGTCGTCGGAGAGGTGGACGCGCAGGGACGTCCGTTCCCGGTGGACGGACACGTTCCCCTCGTGATGCAGATCGCCGGGAACGCCGTTCCGGTGCTCCGCCCGAACCCGGGCACCCCGCTGCGCGAGCTCGGGGCGGCCCTCCAGGGACGGCGCTACATCGAGCCGACGAACGGCAATCCCGGACGCTGGGAAACGGAGGCGGAGCGGCGTGCCCGCCATCGCGAGGACCTGGCGCATTCCAAGGCGAGCCTGGAGGCGCACGTCCCCGGCGCGTCGGTTCGGGTGCTGTCCCCACCTTGGGGAGACATGCATCCGGAGCTGCCGGCTATCGCCGGGGAAGTCGGCTTCGAGCTGTTGGTACTGGGTTATCCGTTCACGCGCGGAGACGGCGCCCCGCTCCCGGCGTATCCGCGCCTGTTCGGCGACGCGATCTGGACCTGGATGGACGGTCCGTTCCAGGGGGGACTGCGCTGGTGGCGGAATCGCCGGCGCTCCTTGGCCCGGCGCCGCGCAGGCGCCATTCCGTGAGCGCGCTCGCACCGGGGGCGGACGGCGGAAAGAGGCCACTTCCGGCTCGTCATCGCCCAGGAAGCGTCCGAAGCAATGAGGAGCGAACGACCGTCGAACCGAGCGAATCCGGAGACTAGAATCCGCCGCATGAGCCCTCACCGCCCCATAGCGGAATCGTCCGATCCGATCAGCATCGTCATCCCGACCTACAACCGCATCAAGACGCTGCGCCAGGTCATCGGCAGCTATCTGTCGCAGTCCCGGGTCGGTGAGATCGTGATCGTGGACGATGCCGGGACCGACGACACCGGCACCTTCGTCGCCGAGCTGGCGACCCACGATCCCCGGATCCGCTACGTCCGGAACGAGGAACGCAAAGGCAGCCCGACCGCCCGCAACGTCGGAGTCGCGCACTCCACGGGAGCCTACGTCCTCTTCGGCGAAGACGATCTCCGCTTCGAACCCGACTACGCGCTTCGTCTGATGGAGTGTCTGGAAGCGACCGGCGCCGGGCTCGCGGCCGGACGCATCCTCTATCCATTCCCGGGCGAGAGCGACGCCGACGCGATGGCGCGGACCGCCCATCCGGTCGAGCCCCGCGTCGATCGCAAGAAGCTCTTCTTCGACGCGTCCGGACCCGCCCCGGGCCCTATCCCGGTCCCGTTCATCCACGCGATCTTCATGGTGCGGCGGGAAGTGTTCGCGAAGGTCTCGTTCGACGCCGGCTACGAAGGCAACGCCTATCGGGAAGAGACCGACTTCTGCCTGCGGGTCGGGCAGGAGGGCTACTCTCTGATGTTTTGCCCGACCGCCGTCTGCGTCCATCTGCCGCGCGAAGTGGTCCAGCTGGGCGGGCAGATGGCGACGGGGATCTGGCGCTACAAGGTGTGGTCGCTGCGGAACAACCACCGCTTCCTGAACCGTCACTACGATTATCTGCGGCGCACGGGCGTGGTCACGGACTCCAAGCTCTCGCTGCTCTGGTCGTTCGCCTTCTCGGAGCTGCGCAAGATCCCGAGCTTCTATCTCAGGCGATACACTCCCGGCGCCTACGCGGCCCTGGCGCGGAGGTTCTCCAAAT
>JAGQHR010000814.1 GCA_020431745.1 Candidatus Eiseniibacteriota bacterium | reverse complement strand
CGCCCAGTACGAGGCGATCCACCACGAAAAGCCGGAGGACCGGCACATCCTGTCGCGACTGGTCGAGGTCCTGCGGCACCTGCACGATCACACCGGAGAGGTTCATTACCTCGGACTCCTGGGCGACGCTTGGATCGCGGAGAACGAATACGAAGAGGCGCTGGAGTGCTTCCTTCGCATCCTGCAGCTGGATCCGAAGAACGGTCCCGCACAGCGCCGGCTCTCGAAGTTCCGCGAGCTGGGGGTCAAGGGTGCCGAGTCGATTCGCGAATCCGACTCGAACGCGCTTCCCGGGATTCTCGAGGCAGGACGGACCGAAGTCGCGGTCAAGAGTGGAGATGGCTTCCGCACCGAGGACTGGGTCGAGCTGGAAGGACTGCTCGAAGAGTTCAAGTCGGGTCTGAAAAACCAGATGGACGAATCCGACTACCAAGCGCACTATGATTTGGCAGTGTCTCATCACAGCATGGGATTGGTGGATGAGGCGCTGGAAGAAGTCGATGTGGCGCTCGCTTGTGATCAGCTACCCGCGGAAGTGGAGCGACGCGCGCGCGAACTCCGCGGATCCTGCCTGATGGAGCTGCAACGGTTCCGTGAGGCGGTCCACGAGTACCGCGAAGCGGCGGAACGGGCCGGAGACGACAAGCCCGCCCGCCGTGCGGCGCTGTACAACCTGGGTCGAGCTCTGGAAGCGGTGGAGGAATGGCAGGAGGCCTCCGAGACCTACACGCGGCTGAAGGTAGAGGCGCCGGGACTCCTGGATGTGGAGAAGCGCCTCCGTCATTGCGAGAGCCAGCTCACGAAGTCCAACGCGTCCGGCACCGGAAAGAATCGGGACGACGACTCCGGGGAAGCCGAAGAAGCCGCCTGACCCGCGGTCCGATCGGGATCGCAGCGATCGCCGCATTCCTGCGTCGCGGAGGGATAGAGGGTAAATCTCGGTGGCAGCCGTAACATTAAAAAAACGACTCGGCGCCGGAAAGTGAACTCGCGGGCGCAGCGGACGACGATTCCTCGGGGAATGCAGCGCCAGTCTCGCCAGCCCCGCGTGGGGACTCTCTCGGATTCGTCGTTCCCGACTCGGTGACCGCCGCAGTTCCCGATTCGCTGGGGGCGCATTCGATCTTCCGGTTCCTCTGGATCTACGGACGCCGCGGTCCCGACGCGACGGGGATGTCGCCCGACTCACTCTCATCACGATTCGGTTCCGCACCTCCGCCTTCGTCCTCCGGTGTGCCCGGCACGAAAGGTTCGTCCACCTCCGGTGCAGCCTCCGAGGAGGGGCGCGTCGGTGCCGACGAGGTGGACGCCGATGGCACCGGAGCGTTCGGCGCCTCTGCTCCAGCCGACAGCCTCGACGGATCCGGCGCACCGGTCCCGGTCGACAGCCTTTTGCAGCGGGATCGGAAGCCCGGTCTCGGGGCGCTCGATCCGCTGTTCGAGATCGACCCCG
This sequence comes from Candidatus Eiseniibacteriota bacterium, assembly GCA_020431745.1. Classification (GTDB taxonomy): domain Bacteria; phylum Eisenbacteria; class RBG-16-71-46; order CAIMUX01; family CAIMUX01; genus JAGQHR01. The sequence goes on along the minus strand of JAGQHR010000814.1, from coordinate 817 downwards.
CGATGGTGGAGGAATCGACGGAGCGGCGCCCGCGGGAGATGCTGCCCTGGCTCAGCACGCTCCGGGTGCAGCCGAGCGGCGCGTACCACACGCCCGATCCGATCGGCTGGGGAGATCTGCCCGGTCGGGAGCGGGTCGCGGTCCTGCTCGACGGGAGCTCCGTGGCTCCACCGGCGTTCGCGGAGACGGCGCCCGATCCCCTGGATCCGGTCTGGACCAACTCCATCACCGTGCGACGCGCCTCGCCGCTTCGCCTGCCGAACGAGCCGGCGGGCGGTCCGCTTTTGGAGTACGAGCTGATCCGACCCGAGTCGCTCGTCGTCCTCTCCGGCGTCCGTCTCACAGACGGTTCGGCGGTCGCGAACACGGATGCGATCTATCTCGCGCGTCCGACCCCGAAGACGGTCACGCATGTGATGTGGGCGGATCACAAGGCGGGAGGACGCATCGAGTACGGATCCGAGGACGGCCAGGATCTCCTGCTCCGGCACGAACGATCGACCCGCTGGGGACGCTGGGCTCTGGGCGTGCAGAACCATGACGCGCGCCAACGAGTCTTCCAGGCGGAAGACGTCTTCCGGCCGAGCGCACGCTGGCTCTGGGACCGCTCGGCCTACACCGCGCTCGTGGAGGGGCGCGTGCACGGGTGGTCGTTCCGCGGCGACGGCGAGGTCAGCTGGCATCGCTACGCCTGGGAAGGGACGGATCACGCCGCGAAACGCAAGGACGGTGTCGAGCGTGCGCTGCTCCGTCTCCAGGGACCGGGTGCGCGCTGGAGTCCACGGCTGAGCGCGCAGGTCGAGCGCCATCGGTGGCG
>JAGQHR010000813.1 GCA_020431745.1 Candidatus Eiseniibacteriota bacterium | reverse complement strand
GAACGGCTGTCGCGCTCCGAGATAGAAAACCAGCACACCGACGAAGATGACGACGTTCGCCATGACCAACAGACGGGACCGGAACCAGAGGGCCAGCGACACGACGAGCAGGCTCTGGAGCCCCAGCCAGAGGAACGCGCGGGGCACCCCGAGGCCGGTGTAGATCGCGATGCTCATCGCCAGGAAGCCGAAGCTCGCGAACAATGCCGGATAGAAGCGACTGTTCGTTCTCTTCCACTGTGCGATCGCGAGAATCAGGAACACGGCGGTGGTCAGGACGAAGACCCGCGGCACGTCCACCCGCGAGCCGGCGGCCGCGATGACGGACACCAGAAAGAAGGCACCCGTCGCGTTGAGGCACTGCAGGAAACCCGCGCCCGAGAACGGGCCTTCGCCGCGCTTCGCGAGCGAGGGCAGGAAGAACAAGGCCAAGGTGACGAGAACGAGCGGAACGGCCAGCGGCTCGTGCGTCACGACCTCGAAGCGATGCGCTGCGACCGGGTTTCCCGCGAGCACCGTCGCGATCGCGGCCTGGACGAACACGATCGTCCACAACGTCAAAGCCGTCGATCCCCGCCGCAGCTCCAGGAACACCACCGATGCCGCCACCGCCACGATCATCGCCGCCGGCACGGCCACGACTCCGGACAGCAATCCTGCTACGAGAGCGAGCACGATCCCCAGACCGGTACGCCCGTCCGCCCGGTTCCGCGCAGCCGCCAGAGCCAAGGCGGCAACCACCCCGATGAGAAGCAGCCGGCCGAGAATCGGGTGCCCGATGGGCGGGTTTTCCGAGAAGAAGTGCAGGCGCGCCGTGGAGTAGAACGCCAGGAGAATCGCGACTACACCCATCACGCGCGCGATGGTCCGAGAGGAGCCTCGTCCCAATCGCGACACTGCGAACAGCCCGGTCGCCGCTGCAAAACCGGTTAGACAAGCGAACCAGGGGTGGCCGGCCGAGAAGAGGACGGACATCAGGAACGCGATGCCGATGGGCAGAACCGCGCCTGCGACCCAGGCCAAGCCGCTCTCGCCCATCCGTACTTCCAGCGCCGGCCCTTCCGCAGGCACGACCCCGTCCTCGATGGGGCTCGGCAAAGGGACAGGAGAGCCGACGCCGTCTCGGAAGAGCGATTCGAGCTGCTCGAGCCGCGATTCCAGGCGAGCGATGCGTCCTTCCAGGTCCGTGGCGGCCGGGAGACTTCGAGAGGAGCTACTCATCGCGCACCTCCTGGGATCAGAGATGGGGGCAGCAACGCGTGAGAAAGAATAACTGATACTCGGCAGAAGTTCGGCGCACGAAACCCCTGTGGATTGTACGTACCCGTTTCGTCGCTCCGCGGACCGTTTCCCTTCAACGATGGGCAGATCGCCGTTATGCACATATACTCATAACTGAGGAGCAACCCATGGCCCGTCCCCACAAATGCAGGCGTGTCGCGCTTTCTCCGGCGGCCACCGCGTTCAAACCCGCCGGAGTTCCCATCCGCAATCTCGAAGTCACGAGACTCCGGCTGGACGAGCTGGAAGCGCTCCGTTTGGCTGACCTCGAAGGGTGCTATCACGAAGAAGGCGCTCGCCGGATGAAGATCTCCCGTGCCACGTTCGGCCGCCTCGTCGAGAACGCGCGACGCAAGGTCGCGCATGCGCTCTTCGAGCCCAGAATGCTCATCTTCGAGGGAGGTACGATCGAAATGGCTCCCAAGAGAACGTTCCTATGTGACGATTGCAGCAAGGAGTTCGCCCTGCCGTTCGGCACCGGCCGACCGACCGGATGCCCGCATTGTCAGGGTCGGCGATTCCACCGCACCAGCCGCGACGCTCGCGGATCCCGACGGGGAGGTCCCGATGCGCGCGGACGGTGCCGACGATCCACGCCGGCAGCGGAGCACACACCCGAACCGCAAGAGGCGTGATCCCGGTCGGTTCATGCAACGAGGACTGATCTCATGCGAATGGATCTTCCAGTCGATGAAGAAGCCGCGCTCGACGCCCCGTCCGACGAGGATCTGGCGGCCTGTGAGACCTTCGCGTCCACCTGCCATCCCGACTGCATCGCCTGCCGGCCCCGGTCCCTCCGGGGATTGGGGCTGGTCTTTCGGCTCGCTCCGGATGGGAGTGCGATCGCACGCTTCCCGTGCGATCCCGGCTTTCAGGGCTATCCCGACCGACTCCACGGCGGGATCATCGCGACGTTGCTCGATGCGGCCATGACCCACCGCCTCTTCGCGTCGAAGATCCGGGCCTACACGGCCCGAATGGACCTTCGA
>JAGQHR010000812.1 GCA_020431745.1 Candidatus Eiseniibacteriota bacterium | reverse complement strand
ACTTCTTGACTTCCAGCCGATCGTCGACCTCGGCCACGCCCTGGACGTTGCCCAGGACCAGCACGGCCTTCTCCCGAGTCTCCTGGGTGTCGGCGACGCCGGTCACCGTGACCCGCCCGTCGGCGAAGGTGATCTCGGCGTTCTCGAGTGCGAATCCCATGTCACCGAGCAGGATCTCCAAAGAACGCGCGAAGTCCGGTTCCGGGGCCGACGCGGCGCCGGTCGATGTCGGCGCGCTCGGCGCGGTCTCCGCCTTGGCGGGACGATGGAGCAGCTTCTCCCCGGCTTCCTTGACGAACTGCAAGAGTCCCATGATGGTGTCCTCCGATGTTTCGTGTGTCGCGCGTGACGCGCGAGTCGCGTCAGTCGTGTCGTGTCGAGTCGCCGAGACTAGGCACCGACCGGCACCCGGTCAACGGCCGAGCGATCGCCGGAATCTCCGAGATCGAACTCGACCGGAACCCCGGACGGATCGCCCAGGACTTCCCCGTCGCGCATGACTTGATGCCCGCGGATGATCGTAAAGATCGGCCAACCCCGAAGGGTCCGCCCCGTGAACGGGCTCCATCCACACCGGCTGGCCAACCACGATTCCTCGACGCGGCGTTCCGTTTCCAGATCGACGATCGTGAAGTCGGCGTCGTACCCCGGTTCGATGCGGCCCTTGCGCCGCGCCCCGTAGATCCGCGCCGGTCCCGAACAGACCAGCTCGACCAGACGCTCCAACGAGAGCCGCCCCTGGCTGACGTGGTCCAGCATCAAGGGCAGCAGCGTCTGCACTCCCGGCATCCCCGCGGGGCTTTCGGGATAGGGGCGTGCCTTTTCGTCCCGCGTGTGCGGCGCGTGGTCGGAGCCGATGACGTCGACCAAGCCGCTGCGCACGGCCTCCCACAGAGCTTCCCGGTGCCGCGCCTCGCGGATCGGCGGGTTCATCTGTGCGAAGGTCCCCAGCTCCTCGTAACAATCGGGCGCGGCCAAGGTCAGATGCTGCGGCGTCACTTCGAAGGTCGCGAGGCTGCGCGCCGCCGCGAGGAGCTCGACTTCCTCGGCGGTTGTCACGTGCAGAACGTGCACCGGCCTCCCGGTCTCCGACGACAATCGCAGCAAGCGCTCGGTGCTGCGGCGCGCGGTTTCCGCGTCACGCCAGTCCGGGTGAGCACGCGGATGCCCCGCCTCCCGGGCGAGATGGTGCCGCTCATCGAGCCGGGCCTGGTCCTCCGAATGCACCGCCATGCGTCGCCGTCCGTGCGCGAGCGCGGATCGAATCGCCGACTCGTCCTGGACCAGCAGCCCGCCGGTGGAACGACCGAGGAACATCTTGACGCCCGGCGTGCCGGGAAGCCGCTCCAGCTCCCCCAGCCGATCGAGGTTATCCGGACGCGCTCCCACGAAGAAGGCGTGGTCGCACCACATCCTCCCGCGTGCGCGTTCCAGCTTGTCCGCCAACGCATCCGGCGTGCTCGTCGCAGGCTCGGTGTTCGGCATCTCGTACACCGTCGCCACGCCTCCGAGCACCGCGGCGCGCGACCCTGTCTGAAGGTCTTCCTTGTGTTCCGCCCCCGGCTCGCGGAAGTGCACCTGCGAGTCGATGACACCCGGAAGGACGTGCAGTCCCTTCACGGACAACACCTCGCGGGCAGCGCGATCCCCGGTTCCGACCCACTCGATGCGTCCCGCCCGAATCCCGATGTCGACCCGAGCTGCCCCCAGGGAAGTCAGAACGGTTCCGTCTCGAAGGAGAAGATCCAATTGCACGAGTCATCCGATCGTTGTTGCACCGTTGCCGCGTCGTCGTGAGGGGCGAGGATAGCACCGGTGCACGCGCCGCTGTACCGATCGCGGGCGGGAGCGTAGGATCCCGCTCGGAGTCCCCGATTCCGCCGGACTCCATGGAAAACGATCGGGACGGTTGAGTTCATCCCGATCCGGAGGTCGATGATGAGATCACGAATGCAGTTGCCCGTCGCCGCCCTGCTCGGACTCGTTCTGATGTCGGCCGGTTGCGGCTCGTCCGACAACGGCAAGGCCACGACGACCGAACAATCCGGAGCTCCCGCGATGGAGAAGCCGGCGGCTGCGGCGACTCAGGCCGCGCCACACTTCCAAATCCAGATCGGATCCGAAGGAACGGTCGCGACCAGTCCCGACCTGAACGTCGAGGCCCTACGCGCCGGTGACACCGAGTTCACGATCCAGCACGGAGATGCGTCGTATCAGGTGCAGCTCTCGGCCGACCAGGTTGCGGATCTTCTTCACGGCTCCACCGTCATG
>JAGQHR010000811.1 GCA_020431745.1 Candidatus Eiseniibacteriota bacterium | reverse complement strand
GACTTGGCGCAGGAGCGCCCGGGGACGTTCGTCTGCCCGCGGCGGCCGTGTCTCCGCGGGATCCCGCAGGAGCTCCGCGCGCAAAGGGAACCAGAGGAAGACCGCCATGAGGAACGAGAACTGCCCCATGAACTGCTCGAGATAGAACGGGGTGAACGCGAGAGCGAGGCCCGCCATGATCTCGCGCCGGGCGCGCGAGCCGCGGGGCGTGCGCAGGAGCAGGACCAGGAGGAGCGCGAGCAGGATTTCGTTGAGACCGGTCCAGATCCAGTAGGCGGTCCAGGGGCTCCAGAGCGCGGCGCCGAGGGCCGCGCCGTACGCGGTCGGTGGCAGATAGCGGTAGAAGTAATAGTAGGGCACCCGCGGTTGCGCTTCGTGTCGATAGTCGCCGGAGTCGTAGATCGAAAGCCCGTCGAGGAGGTTCTGCCCGGCCTGATAGATCCCGAAGTAGTCCGAGGCGTGGCCGTAGCCCTGGCTCGCTTCGGGAAACAGCGGATCGAGCACGTGCGTGCGCAGGCTGGTCAGGAAGAACAGGTGCACCAGGACACCCAGGACGAAGACCCCGCGCGCGAACCGAACGTCGGTCCGGGCCGGGGTCGTTCCCGAATCGGCCGCACGCGTCTTCACTCCGATCTCCGTCCTACCGTCGGGCGGCGCGGAGGACCTTGTGGACCGCGGCGAAGACATCGTGCACGTCCGACTCCCCGAGCTTGGTCGAGAAGGGCAGGCTCAGGGTGCGTTCGCTGATTGCGGTCGCGTGCGGGAAGCTCTCCGGCCGCACCCCGAGGCTGCGCCGGTAGTACGGATGGAGATGGACCGCGCGGTAGTGGATCCCGGTTCCGATGTTCTCCTGGTGCAGAGCGTGCTGCACCTGATCGCGGGTCCACTTCAGCCGATCGAGATCGAGCAGGAGGATGAACAGGTGGTAGGCATGGCGATCCCCGTGGCGAACGGGCGCCGGGAGCTGCACCGGCAGATCGGCGAAGGCGTCGCGATAGCGCTGCCAGAGGGTCGCGCGCTTCTGCCAGTTCTCTTCCACCCGGGCCAGCTGGTGCAGACCCAGCGCGGCCTGCAGGTCCATCATGTTGTACTTGAAGCCGGGAAACTCGACCTCGTAGTGCTTGAACCCATCGTCCGAGTATCGCTTCCACGCGTCCTTGCTCATGCCGTGGAGCCCGGCGATCTTGATCCACGATGCGATCTCTTCGTCCTCGGTCGTGACGATGCCGCCCTCTCCGGTGACGACGTTCTTGGTGACGTAGAAGGAGAAGGCGGTGCAGTCGCCGATGGTGCCGATCTTGCGGCCCTGATGGACCGTCTCCACGCCGTGCGCCGCGTCCTCGAGGATGCGGATCCCACGCGGACGGGCGATCGCCTCCAGCGCGGTCATGTCGGCGGCCCGTCCGGCGAAGTGCACCGGAACGATGATCTTGGTCTTGGGCGTGAGGGCCGCTTCCACCGCCCGCGGGTCGAGGTTGAGGGTGTCCGGCTCACAGTCGACCAGCACCGGGCGGGCGCCGACGTGACAGACGGAGTTCGCGGTGGCGGCGAACGTCATCGTGGGGACGATGACTTCGTCACCCGACTGGGCTCCCAATGCAATGAGGGAAAGATGGAGACCCGCGGTGCACGAGTTGAGCGCGACGGCATGGCGCGCCCCGACGTAGTCCCGGAACTGCTCCTCGAAGCGCCCCACCCGCGGGCCGGTGCCGATCCAGCCGCTGCGGAGAACCTCGACGACCTCGGCGATCTCGGGATCCTGGAGATCGGGAGCTCCGAAGATGAGATAGGAGCTCCGAACCGGGCGCCCGCCGTCGCGGGCCAGGGGTTCGTGGATCCGGGGATCGTTGACCGTCACGCGCGTTCTCTCCTTCTCCGATCGATCGCCACGGAGGCGCCGTCTCCGTTCGGAGCGTCGCACCGGTTGTATTCGGGGGAGTATACCGGGGATTCCGCCGGATCGGGGGCGTCCCTGTCGCAGGCGTCCCCTTCGCGGGGTGTCCCCGCCCCGGCGCGCCGCCACGCGGGGCGCGTCCGCCGGCATCCCGTCCGTCCCATCTTCGGTCGGCCGGAGCCGTTTCGTGAACGGGGGCCTTCACGGCGACCGGCGACCGCGCCAACGTTCCTTCCACCGGTGCCACCGCCCCTGGCGCTCCCACACGGGGAACGGGACACGTTGCCCGCCGAAACCTTCTTTGAACTGCTCGACCGCGGGATGGCCGCCGCTCGGCAGAACGTCGTACCAGGCGAAGCCGTCGGCGATGGCCGCGCG
>JAGQHR010000810.1 GCA_020431745.1 Candidatus Eiseniibacteriota bacterium | reverse complement strand
GACCGCCTCGCAGGATCCGGCGTCGGCACCGCGCGGACCCGGACGGGGGCTGGTCCCCACGCACCGTCGAACGGTGCCGCGGAGCTCCGGGGCTGACCCGATCCAGCGCGGTTCCGGGGCTACTTCTTCCGGGTGTAGAGGATCTCGCCCATCATCGTGTCCTTGCCGTCCGCCACCGAGTACATCTTGTTCGTCATGTGATCGGCGTCGGTCATGGAGGAGACGATCTTCATCTGGGCCGGCTGATTGGTCATCGGGTCTGTGTAGTCCGAGACTAGGGTGACCTGGCCGCAGTTGTCGGTGCAGCCGCCCTCGAAGTTCATGATCATCGAACCGAACGAGTCGTACCAGATCGCGACGTGCTTGTTCAGGCCCTTGTCGAAGCCGAACACGCCGTGGCCTTCCCAGGGCATTCCCATCATCGGGGAGTGCACGGTTTCGCGCAGGAAGAGGCCGTTCGCTTCCATCTCCATGTGCGCCGTGCCGTCGGTCTCCATCGGAGGAGCCGAGGGATCCATCATCATCTTGCTGTGGACCGTCCAGTCGCCGGCCATCTTCGCCATGTGCTCGTGATGCGGCCCGGGAGTCATCATCTCCTGCCACGCCGCCATAGCCTCCGCGTTCATCCCGGGCTCCTCGGCCATCGCCGGGAGCGCCAGACAAACCAGAGCGCCAAGCGCGAACAACGACGTCTTCTTCATCTGCACGTTCCTCCTGGAATCTCTGCTTGCGGCGGCCGGGAGGGGTTCTCGCCCGGACCGCTCGCGGGGTCCTTTTGCAGGCATCCGCTCGCGCCGAATGGCGCACGGCCGAAGATCATGCCATGTGGACGGACGGTCGACAAGCCGGGCGGATTCTCGGCAGTGGACAGTTTGAAACTGACCCACTACGGGATTCTCCGGGAGGTCGGGAACGCACCCACCCAGTCGAGTGGACCTCGCTCCCCACCCGCGGGATGCGTCAGGCTGGTATCATCGGTACGCTCGTCCGGGTGCCGGTGCAACGAGGCGGGCCGATTCTGCACCACTTCCAAAGATGAGGACTCCACCCATGTCTGACAGCTTCGACCGCCCCCGGCGTCCGCACCGGTCCCCACTTGGGCGACGTCTCGGTCTTGTCGTCCTCCTGGCGGGGGCAGCCGTCGCCGTAACCCTGACGTTCCGCCCACAGGAAGGTGTCGAAGGGGAAGGATCCGCCGGATTTGGCGTGGATCCCGCTGTCCAACCTCGACTTACGGGATCCGTGACGTCTCCGGCCGGTGTTCGGTGGGATGCCGGAACGATCGATCCGCTAGGCTACCGCCTCCCTCTCGACGTCCTCTATGAGGATGGTGGCGAAGTGGAGCCATGGGAACGCCCTGACGGGACGTCGCTCGATCCGGCGCTCGAGCATGAGGCGAGCCGGCGTGGTGGAGCGCCGTTCGAAGAGCATCGTCTGGGTCCGGATGACGGACACACGCAGAACGAAACCTCGATCGACGTGAACGGGAGCACCGTCATCGCCGGCTGGAACCAATACACCGACGGCAGCCTCGACATGGGAGTCGGGCGGTCCACCGACGGCGGGCACACCTGGGTTTCGTCCGCGCTGGGCGGACACGTCGTGACGAGCGATCCCGCGGTCAAGTCCGGTGGCGGCACCGTCTGGTACTACGGGTACCTCGCCCAGGGCGGCGCCGGCGGAAACGACATCGACATCTACGTCCGGCACTCTTCGGACGACGGAGCCACGTGGTCCGGCGCGGTCGACGCGAGCCACAACACCTCGTTCGATGACAAGCCCTACATCGCGGCCCGCGGCAACGAAGTGCTGGTCGGATGGGCCGACTTCGGATCGTCGCCCGCGAAGATCCGTACCTCGCACTCGACGGACGGCGGGCTCACTTTCGGCACGAGCACGATCCTTTCGGTGAACTCGAACTCCGGCAACGGCGCGTGCCCGGTCATCGCACCCGACGGGGACTACTACATGTTCTGGCGCGACAGCTTCCAGGACAGCCTCTGGGTCACCCGCTCGAGCGACGAGGGAGCGACCTGGTCTCCGGACCGAGGGATCGTCGAGATGAATCCGCTCCCTTCGTCGCTGCCCGGCGGATTCCGGATCGTCAACCTGCCCTGCGGCGCCGCCGATCCGATCACCGGCGACCTGCTGGTGGTGTGGAACGATCAAGCCTTCGGCAATCCCGACATCCTCGCGATCCGCTCGACCGACGACGGGGCGACCTGGAGCAGCCCCGTCCGCGTCAACGACGACGCCGGCACCGCCGCGCAGTGGTTCCCGTGGG
>JAGQHR010000809.1 GCA_020431745.1 Candidatus Eiseniibacteriota bacterium | reverse complement strand
CGAGTCCAGCTGCAACATGCCGAGGATCGAGTCCTTGGCGGGCTCGACCTCGCGACGGGCGACGTGGGTGCACGCTTCACAACGATAGGCGGAGAGCTTTTCGTCCATGGGCGCATCGGAACCGACGATCTGTTCCGCCAGCTTGAGCGCCTGATCGTAGCGCTGATCCCAGTACGCCTCGCACACCGTGCCCCCGGCGTCGGCACGCCCGGGAATCACCCCGGTCGCGACGAATCCCAGGACGAACGCAAGAACGGGAGCGTAGCGAACGCGCGGAACCGCGCCGGGGCGGCTCGTCGGATTGGTTCGGATCATGATTCGTCAAACCTCCTGGTCAGGGTTCCAGAGCGGTCCGGGCGCCTGGTGAAACCGGGCTCATCGAGGTCGGGCCTCGACCAGTCCTTCCCGGAACTTCAGGATGAGGACTCGATTGGGATCTCCCCGCGCGACGGTGTACTCCAGCGCACCCAGATCCTCTCCGTTGGAGCGGTTGAGCTGAAAGATGTGGCGCCCCTCCCGCAGCACCGCCTTCACCGGGATGTTGCCGTCCCCGTTGATGAGGTCGCCGTCCAGCCGGATGAAGGCGAAGCCCGGTGACGTCGAGATCGAATACTCCTGCCGGAACGGCGCGGTCGCTTCCTCGCCCCCGGATCGATCCGTGCTGCTGTTGCCGGTATGCGGGTCCGATCGATTCTCCGATCCTCCTCGGGTGTTCGTCGACGCATCGGCGTTTCCGCGCGTCTGTCCAGACTCATCGGAGGGATTGTCCCCGGAGTTGCTCGGGTTCTCCGGAGAAGTCGCATCGTCTGCCGGCAGGCGAGCTTCGCCGTCCGTTGCGTGGTGGGAATCCGCCGGATCCTGCCCTCGGTCGGTGGCTCGATCGACCCGGAGCGCGCCCCTGTCCTGCTCGCCGGTGAGGGGACCGTGATTGGTGGCGTCGGTGTTTCCCGGATCCTGTTCGGAGGTCGTGCCGTCGCCGATCTCCTGCGGGTCGGTCCTCGCCGGCGAGCTCCCAGGGGACGAGCCTTTCTGGAGGGCGTTCCAACCGAAAACACCGGCGACGAGAAGGAGACCCACTCCGACGATCGCACCGATGAGCTTGCGGCTGCGTGCGCTGTCCCTGCCGGATTCGGCGGCGCTTCCTTCGCGTCGGCCCGGGTGCGATCCCACGGGCCCGGGCGCGGCGGCTTCGGGTCCGGAGGCCTCTCTGGAGGCCGTCGCGCTGTCGGTCATCTCACCGGCGGTCCCTCGTCGGGAACTCTCGACCGCCGCGATGTCACCCGTCGGGGCAGCGCCCGACGCGACGGTCCCGCCGGACACGACCGTTCCCACGACCTCCCGGTTCGGGGCCGTGGGACCGGAGCTCTCCTTCGAGGTCGCCACGGTCTGCGCCTGGCTCTGCGCCTCGGAAATCTGCGGCTTCGGATTCCTTCGCTCCCGTTCCGCCAGACCGGTGCGGACGAACTCCCCCAGCAGAGCGTCTTCGCGAGCGAGCGCGAGCTTGGCCGCCATCCCTTCCAGCAGGTCGCGGGCCTTCGACATCGAGGGGCAGCGGTCCGGAAGCTCCTTCTGGGTCATCCACTCGATGAGACCCGCGAGGTCTTCCGGCACGTCCGCACGCAGCGAGGCAACCGGAGGGATGGGATCGTTGAGCACTTTGTGCAGGACCACGGGGTAGGAATCGCCGCCGAACGCGCGGGTGCCGGTGAGCAACTCGAACCCGACCAACCCGGCCGAGAAGATGTCGGAGGCTTGGAGGACGCTTTCGCCTCGGGCCTGTTCCGGGGACATGTAGGCGGGGGAGCCCATGACCGACCCCGCCGCGGTCAGCGTGCTGCTCTCTGCCGTCTCACGAGCCAGGCCGAAGTCCATCACCTTGACGACTCCACGCGAGGTGATCATCAGGTTGGCGGGCTTGATGTCCCGGTGGACGATGTCCCGGGCGTGTGCCGCCTCCAGTCCCCGGCAGACGTCGCGGAGCACCAAAGTGGTGACGGCGATCGGAAACGGGCCGCTAAGATGCAGCAGCTCTTTCAGATCCATCCCCTCCACGTACTCCATGGCGATGTAATGAACCTCGCCTTCACGGCCGAACTCTATGACCTGGACCGTGTTCTGGTGCTGCAGGTGGGCGGCGTGGCGCGCCTCTCGTTCGAATCGGGCGATCAAGTCTTCGTCGGCAGCCAGGTGGGGATGGAGGGTCTTGATGACCACGACGCGTCCAAGCGACGACTGGACCGCACGATACACCGTTCCCATGGCGCCGGCGCCGAGGCGCTCGGTGATCTGGAATCC
>JAGQHR010000808.1 GCA_020431745.1 Candidatus Eiseniibacteriota bacterium | reverse complement strand
CCCCCACATCAGCAGCGACAGCCCGGTGGCCAGAACCAGGTCCCGCGGGCGACCCAGCACGCCCAGGCCCTCGCGGAAGTTCGTCGCCATCTGGAGCACACGCGCCCGGATGACCCGGGGCAGCAGCCGTTCGAGCCACGGCAGGATGCGCTCCGACGCAGAGTGGAAGATGACGACCCCCAGCAGAATCGGTCCTGCGATCAGCAGCAGGTAGAGCCCCCAGCTTCGCACTTCGGCGGGCAGCCGACCGGCGGAGGTCACGATCGCGAAGAGCACCAGCAGCATTCCCATATCGAGGATACGTTCGATGACGATCGACCCGAGCGCCACGCTCCGGCTCGCCCCCGCGCTCTGTCCGATCGCATAGACACGCATGAGCTCTCCGAGACGCGCGGGAAGGACGTTGTTCCCCATGAATCCGATCAAGGTGGAGCGGAACAGGGGCCCGAACGAGGGACGCGTTCCCGGAAACAGGTACCGCCAGCGCCAGGCCCGCAGCGCGAACGAAACCATGGTGATGGCGACCATCGGGATCATCCAGATGTAGCGCGCCGATCGCACCGCGGCCCAGACCTCCCCGAGGTTGGCGTGGCGGAACGCCAGCCAGAGGAAGAGGACACTGAGCAGCACCCCGAGGGTGACCTTCCACTTCACGCCGCCGCCCTTTCGAAGGCCGCGCGCAACACGTCATGAAGCTCGAAGAGATTGCGCGGATAGTGCGCGAGCTCCTGATTGGTGACGAGCGTGGTATAGGAGGCTGCGGCCAGCGGATGGTACCCGTGCATCCCGCGGACGGGCGTCAATCCCATAAAGGAAGGCACGAGGAGATGCCCCTCCTCGACGAGGAAGATCATCTCGCCGTAGTCCTGCTGCGGAAAGAAGGCGTTCAGGTCCTCGAGCTCCCGCGTTTCCAGGATCCGGCCGTAGGGGAGCTCCGCCAGAACGCGCCGCACGCTCCGCCGCGCTTCATCGTGCCGGAACCAGAAGCGCGCCATCGTGCTGTCGAGGAAATAGAGGTAGTCGCCCGGCACCGCGAACGGAAGTCCCCGCAGCGCCGCCCAGACGTCATGCGTGTGCTCCACCTCGGCCATCCCATGGTCGCCGAAGACGTAGACCTCGACCTCGCGATGGCGGGCGCGTGCCGTGTCGATCATCTCTCCGATCCGTCGGCTGTAGTCGTCCAGCTTCTCCTTCACCCGGCGATCACGCGGCCCCACGGTGTGCATGAGTCCGTCGAGGTCGGGGCGGTAGAAGAAGAGGACGCGACTGTTCCCGTCACGGATCTCGGCTGCCAGACCCGCGAAGGCCTCCTCCTCCGAAATCGTCCAGTCGAAGATCCGATGTGGAATCGCGTGTTGTTGCAGCACGTCCGGAAGCCCGGGCATCTCGGAAAACGCCTGCGGTGCGTAGACGTTCTTGCGCTGGCAGAGGTCGAAGTAGCGCAACCACGGCAGGGGAACGTCATAGAGCGAAAAGTACCCGGTGATCCCGCGGCGCCGGAGGTATGCGGAGATCCATCGCCGCATCGTCCAGTGTCGACCGGTCATCTTGGCCGCCGCCGCCACCCATGGACCGATCCCGGAAAACACCCCGCCGTGGGTCGGAGCCTTCCGATACATCGACAGGTGGCCGTGCCTCGCGGGTCCGGCCCCGGTCAGGAGTGACGGAATGCAGCCGCTGGAGTATCCGAGCACGGTCTCGATCGGCGCACGGGGAGCGGCGAGCGAAGGCAGGAATTCGGCATCCCTCGCTTGCTCGTACCCGAGCGCGTCGATCAGAAACACCAGCACCTGCCGGGACATTCCAGACACCCTTTCTCTAGATACCGCCGCCGGAGTCCAGGCTCCTCACCAGCCGTTCCCGCGCACCCGGCCCCTCGGGGACCGGGACGGCCAAGAGCCCCCGGCTTTCCCGCCGCCATCGTACCGGCAGGGTGGGCATGGACCAATCACCCCAGTACGGCTCCGGGCTCTCCGGGGCGCAAAGCCAATACAGCACCGCGGCTGCGAGTCGCCGTCGTTCCGGCGTTCCACCGCATCGAGCCTGCCAGGCCCACCCGGGATCCGCCGTTCGCCAGGCACGGATCCGCTGCCGGAGGGGAACTGGGGCCTCCACAAAAGCCGCGACGACGCCGGAGGGCATCGTCGCGTCATCGGGCCAGTATCCCTTCTCACGGAAGTACCCGACAAGCCCTCGACGCAGCATCGGAAGGGCATCCTGCGCTGCGGGCTTGGTGGACGGTCCCGGCGCCTCGAGGAAGCCGCGCCACGCCTGCGCCGCCTCGGTCACGGGATCGTTCG
>JAGQHR010000807.1 GCA_020431745.1 Candidatus Eiseniibacteriota bacterium | reverse complement strand
GATGCCATCACGGATTCGAGCCGCACGGCCAGACGGTCGACCGACTCGAGCGTCGTTCCGAGACCTTCCAAGAGCTGCGGAATCCCCGGTTGGTAGCCACCTCGGAAGACCGTCCCGGGCTCGGCCACCGGTCCGTCCTTCGCCGGATACACGGCCACCATCTTCTGGCCCATGATGCCGACGTTTTCGATGACGAAGCGGGAGCCGACGCGGATCTCCGCCCCCCGATCGATTTCCATCGTGACGAGCGACCGGCCGTCTTCGTAGCGGACCTCGGAAACATGGCCCGACGGCACGCCCTGGACCTCCACGTTGTCCCCCTTGATGAGACCGCTGGTGCTGGGGAACGCGGCCAGCACGGTGGTCCGCTGCTGCGCGAAGTGGAAGTTCTTGAACCAGAGGACTCCGGAAATGAGCACCAGGATCGAGATCAGGAAGAGAGCACCCAACTGGATGTAGCGAGCTCGTTCAGATGCCATGGTGGCTGCCTCCCTTCAGGCTTGATGCGACGATCGTCCGAAGCCGGAGTCGCCGCTCACGAACTGCCTGACGAACGGTTCCTCGGAGTCGCGCAGCTCGTCGGCAGTGCCGGAGAAGTGGATCTTTCCGTCCCGCAGGAGACAGAAGTGGTCCCCCACGTGGAACGCGCTGTTCATATCGTGCGTGACCACGACCGAAGTCACGCCCAGCTTGCTCTGGACCTGCCGGGTCAACACGTTGATCTGATCCGAAGTGATCGGATCGAGCCCGGTGGTCGGCTCGTCGTACAGGAGATACGCAGGATCCATCGCCAACGCGCGGGCCAGGCCGACCCGCTTGCGCATCCCGCCGGAAAGCTCGGAAGGCATCTTGTCCTCGACTCCCTCGAGCCCGACGAGCGCGAGTTTTTCGGTCACGATGCGGCGGACCTCCGGATCGCTCTTGCCCGTATGCTCCCGCAGACCCAGCCCCACGTTTTCCTGGACGCTCATCGAATCGAAGAGCGCGGCCATCTGGAAGACCATCCCGAAACGTTTGCGCAGCTCGGAGAGCGCCTCGTAGTCGAGCTCCGTCACCTCCTGGTCGTCGACCTGGATGGAACCTTCGTCCGGTCGGATCAGTCCGATGATGTTCTTGAGCAGAACGCTCTTCCCCGTGCCGGATCGCCCCAGGACGACGAGCGTCCGTCCTTCCGGCACGACCAGGTCGACGCCGTCGAGCACCTGCAGCGTACCGAACCGTTTCCTGAGTCCGTGGATCTCGATCATGACTGGGCGTCTCCGTCACGCCGGGGGGAAGAGCAGACGGAAGATCACTTCGGCCAGGAAGTAGTCCGCCACCAGAATGAGCACGCAGCTGGCCACGACCGCCTTGCGCGTGGATGCCCCCACGCCCTCGGCGCCGTTCGCGGTGTGGAATCCGTAGAAACAGCCGGAGATCGCGATGACGGCTCCGAATACGAACGACTTGATCAGCCCACCGTAGATGTCGTTGACCTCGAAGAGCATCTTCATCCCGCGCGAAAACGTCGTGACCGAGATCCCGATCCGGCTGACCGCGACGGCCATGCCTCCGAAGATCGCGATGGCATCGGCGAAGATCGTCACCAGGGGAAGCATCAACACGGTCGCCAGAAAGCGCGGTACCGCGAGGAAGCGGATCGGGCGAATGGCCAGCGTCTCCAACGCGTCGATCTGCTCGGTCACTCGCATCGTCCCGATCTCCGCAGCGATGGACGACGAGACGCGGGCGCCCACCACCAGCGCCGTGAGAACCGGGCCGAGCTCGATCACCACCGACTTCGCGACGACCGTCCCGACGTAGACGAGGGGAATGGCGCCCTGAAACTGATAGGAGGTTTGGAGCGAGGCCACCGCGCCCACGAAGAGCGAGGTCAGGAACACCAGAGGCAGCGACCCGATCCCGATGTAGTCGCACTGCTCCAGGGTCAGCCGGAGATATCGTAGTCCCGGGGGAATCTCCCGGATCAGGCGACCCAGGAAAAGGGCGAGCCGACCGGCCCCTTCCAACAGCTGGAGGATCAGCTCCCACGGCGACGGAATGGCCGGAGCGTCGGTGTTCATCGTCCGTCCCTCCGGATTCAGGGTCCGTAGAAGCCTTCCAGATGATCCGCCAGGAGATCGGCCACCCGGTCGGACTCTCCGCGTTCGACCGCGTTCAGGAGCCGCTCGTGCTCGCGGACCAGCCGCGCGCGGGCCGGCAGGATTCGCTTGCCGTGCTGTTCGAGCAGTGGGTCTCGCATCGCGAAGCGCACTCCTTCCGTCAGCGACGCGAACAAGTGGTGGCCGGAGGCAGCCACCA
>JAGQHR010000080.1 GCA_020431745.1 Candidatus Eiseniibacteriota bacterium | reverse complement strand
CGTCGTGGTGGAGGCGGACCCGACGATCGTCGTGGCAACCGCACCGGTGGCGGTGGGCGCGATCGGCGCAGTCGCAGCAGCGCGCGCCCCGTCGATCGAGGTATGGAGCAGGGCGGTGGCGATGCGCCCGAACCGTTCAGTGGAGCTCGGGAGCGGGAACGCGAGGATCTCGGTCGGAGAGAAGACCACGATGGAGGCGGGCCGCGCCGGCGTCGTCGTGGCGGACGGGGCCGCAATCGGGACGAGATGCGCGGTGATCGCGGTGATCGCGGCGACCGGACAGATCGTGGGGATCGACCGCCTCGGGACGATCGCCCGAGCCGGGGACCGCGGGACTCGGGAGGCTCCCGCAGCGACGGTCCGCGCGAGTCGCGTCCGCCGCGATTCCGGGAGCCACGAGAGCCGCGTGACGGCGCGGCAGCGGTGCACGACCCGGCACTCGAGCAGGAAATCACAACGTTCGTTGTCGGGATGCTCGATCGGATGGGCTTCCCCGGGAAGGTTTCGTCTCGCTTCGATGACGGCGCGTACTGCCTGACCGTCGAGGCCGGGGATGAGGACGGCATCCTCATCGGTCGCAAGGGCGAAACGCTCGACGCGCTGCAGCACGTTGCGTACAAGATGTCCGGACGAGGCCGGGACGAAGCGTCGACGGTCCGAATCGATATCTCCGGCTACCGCGAGCGTCACGAAGAGGAGCTCGCGAACGAGGCGGTGGAGATGGCGAAGGACGTGTTGGCCACCAAGCGCTCGCGACAGACCGAACCCATGCGAGCGGCCGACCGGCGGATCGTGCACCGCGCAATCTCCGACCTGGGAGGCGTCACCACGCGGGCCATCGGTACCGGTTTGGTGAAGAAGATCCTCATCGAGATCGAAGGCGCGAGCTCGGAGGGTGACCTGGCGCCGTCGCCGCGGGAGCGTGCGCCACAACGCGCCGCGGGAGAGGTTCTCGATTTCGTCTCGGAGCCCACGGTGGATCGCGGTGGCGCTCCCGTTCGCGAGCAAGTGGCGTCGGAGTGGGGCCGCAAGCCTCGTCCCGCGCGTCCGGGCCGTCGTCGCTGAGCTTTGCCGTCGCGGAAAGTCGCGTGAGGAGGTTCGGGCGCTGCAAAGTCCCGAACCTCCGTTAGACCTCGTTGGGTTTCGACACGAAGAACGCCGAGAAAGACGACTCACACCACAGCATCTCGTCGCGCATCGATTGGGTGGGAGTACACGCAGATGTCCAAATCTCGAAAGACCGGCCAACAGGCCGAAGCCACGGCCGTGGCAGACGCTGACGGTCTCGAGCGCGATCTCGAGGAGCTCCTCGACGCTCTCGAGCCCTACTCGATTTCCCTCAGTTCCGGATCGGACGCGCGCATCCGCGTGTTCGCCAGGGAGCTCGTGTCCTGGAACGATCGACACAACCTGCTCTCGCGGATGGATGTCCACAACGTGATTCGCAAGCATGTCGCGGCATCTCTGGGCGTACTGCTGATCGCCGACCCGATCGGTGGTCAGCGATGGATCGATGTCGGCACCGGAGCGGGATTCCCAGGGATGATCCTCAAGCTGGCGCTTCCTGAACTGGACATCACACTGGTCGACTCCTCGAAGAAGCGCTGCGCCTTCCTCGATCATGTATCCAGAACGATCGATCTAAATACAGCGGTTCTTCCGATGAGGGCCGAGGCTGTCATCGCCCATCGCGGGGGCAAGAAGGCGTTCGACGTCGTGACGAGCCGTGCCGTTGCTTCGCTCCAAGACTCTGTTCGCGCGTTCTCTCCCCTTCTCGCCCCGGGGGGGCTCTTCGTGACCTTCAAAGGCCCGGGGTGGAAGGAAGAGCTCGCAGTTGCCGCCGAGGGAGGGGCTCTTGAGCAGGGGCGCGTCACCTTCGAGTCGGTAACGCGTGTGCCCTGGACCCAGGCCCATCTCGTGACCCTGCGCGCTGCAACCTAGCCATTCCCCCCGCGCCCGCAGTTCGGTCTGTCTCTGCCGCACTCTCGGCTCGCGGACATGACGCTTGGGTTCGGTCTCTGTTGGGTTATGGGCGGTGGAGATGTTCGTTACCGCCCGGCCCAAGGCCTCCCGGTGTGACGAGAGCGTCCCGGGCCTCGATTCGGATTGTCTTTGGGGCCGAGCGTCGCCTGCCTCCGATGCCGTCGGCCGAACGTCCGTCTCCCGCCGGGACTCGTCGCCACGATTCCCGTGGCCCACATCCTGCGTCTATTGGCCGAATCGCTACCGGCGACGCCGACGTGTGGTTCGCTCCTGCCTCGCCCCATCGGTTCGCGTGACCCGGGGTGGGCAGTCGCGGAAGCAACCCCCGCGTCCAAGACCCGGACCCCATTCGTAGCTTCGCTGTCCACCATCGGCTCCAGGAACCAACGCAATCGGAGACGATCTGAATCGGAGTAGGTTCAACCGGCGGGACGAGCTCGAGTACGTTCCTTCGACGAAGGCCACCCTCCGACGACGCAGCAGTCGGTCGGCTCGGGGTCTACGGCGAGTCCAAGTTCACCCAATCCGCTCACCGCAGGTTGCGTGGTAGTCGACCGAAGCAGCCACTAGATTTCGTTCTCGCGACGCGGCCCTGGCCTGGTCACCGGTTGGACGTCCGCACTATCGGGCTGTCCTCGTCTGCTCGGGCTCGCTACCCGGCCGCGCTCCGGCGTCCGAGCTCGTCAACATCCGCCGCGCTCCGCTCGGTGGCCGTTTCGTTGGCTCCAATCAGACCCCTGTCGCTAGCCGCATCTGACACGACTTCGTTCGGCACCTCCCATCCCCGTGCCGCAGTCCCGGGCGACCACTCCGATTCCGCGAGCGCATCCGGTGGCCGAGTACGCCAGGACCAGGGGATGACTCTCATGTCAGCCAGGAAGCGGATCGAAGCTCGGCTCGCGGCGGTCGGCCCGGTGCAGTACTGAGCCAAATGGGTCGACGCTGGCGACCCCAAAGCCACAAGGGTGACAAACCGCTGCAGCTGGCTGCTTTCTGCGGGCCAGAGCTTTCAGCGCTGTGCCGGTTGGGGTTCCACCCTCGTGTTTCGATCGGCGGTGCCGAAGGTGCCTGCCCCAGATCGCTCGAAGCGACTTGGATTCTGAGCTAGGCGGGATCGCACTGCGGTACCGTGCGCTCGTGACCCGAGGCATCTGCAAGGTTCCGAGACGACTCAAGGCTCACTCGAAACGCCATCCCGGGCACGATTTCGCAGGAGAGCAAGTGGTTCAGAACAGCCAAGTTGGGCACGCAAGTGTCGCCTGCAGCTTGCGCCGCGGGCGAATCGTCGCCCACACCGCGCTTTTCTTTGGATTGCCGGAGGGCGAGGCCCGCGGGATTGTCCGGCAGGCAAGAACATGGGAGACATGGTGTTGAGCAGCGCCCCCCTGTGCGACAGCACGCTCCTGAGAGACTAGAGATGTTTCACGTGAAACACTGCGATTGACCCTGTTTTCCCCGCGTTGATAGTTTCTCGACGGATGTGGGCACGAACAGCATGGATGCGCCCATGGAAGGGGGACTCGCCTCTTGGTTGGCCGAGCCCCCGCGGGAGCTCAGGCCAATGCTGAATCAGGCCACGGGAGCACAAGGATGCATTATATTTCAACAACTTACGACACTGATGCAAATGCCACAGTCGCCGGAGTGGCATCTGGAACAGGGATGTCTGTCGCAAAAGCCACAAGCACGAACGGTGATGAGCAGGCATCTCCGCGGGCTCCCCGGACAATTCGGAAGATCGCCGTCGCGAATCAGAAGGGCGGGGTCGGGAAGACGACGACAGCTGTCAACCTGAGCGCCGCTCTGGCTCGCCAGGGATACCGGGTGTTGCTCATCGACGTGGATCCCCAGGCCAACGCCTCGTCGGGGGTCGGAGTCCCGAAGGGAAGCGGAGGCAACTCCAGCTATGAGCTTCTCTGTGATGTCGACCTCGACCAGGTCGCGAGGCAGACGGAGATTCCAAACCTGGACTTGGTCGCATCTTCCCCGGCGCTCGCGGGAGCGGAGGTCGAGCTTGTCGATGCGCCGGATCGAGAGACCATTCTGCGCAGAAAGCTCGAAAAGGCTGCGGGGAGCTACGACTACGTCCTTATCGACTGCCCTCCGTCGCTGGGTCTACTGACGCTGAATGCCCTGGTCGCGGCGGACTCCGTCCTGATCCCTCTGCAGTGCGAATACTATGCGCTGGAAGGACTTAGCCACCTCATGCAGACGCTGTCCAGAGTCCAGCACAACCTCAATCCCCGGCTGGAGATCGAGGGGGTGCTGTTGACGATGTTCGATAGTCGACTGAACCTGTCGACTCAGGTGGCAGAGGAGGCGCGCAAACACTTCGGGGAGCGTGTCTACGAGACCATGATTCCCCGCAACGTCCGGCTTGGTGAGGCGCCGAGCTTCGGAAAGCCGATCACGGAGTACGACCCGCAGTGTGTCGGGGCCTCCAGCTACATTCACCTTGCGAAGGAGATCGTCGGTCATGTCCGCTAGGAGAGCCCTAGGGCGAGGTCTGGATGCATTGATCCCAACGGGAGCGACCGAAGTGGCACTTGAGCACTCTGGAGAGATGGTGCGGCTGGTTCCGATCGAAAAGATCGTTCCGAATCCACGCCAGCCGCGGAAGACCATCCAAGACGAGACGTTGAACGAGCTCGCGGATTCGATTCGTGAGCGAGGCGTCCTGGAGCCGCTTCTCGTTCGGGCGAACCTGGATGGAAGCTACGAACTCATTGCGGGGGAGCGCCGTCTCCGAGCAGCACAGCGCGCGGGGCTATTCGAAGTACCCGTTCTGCAAAAGGAGATCGGCGATCAGGCCAGCCTCGAGATTGCGCTGATCGAGAACATTCAACGCGAAGACCTCAACGCAGTCGACGAAGCGCGGGCTTACCAGCGGCTTGTAGATGAGTTCGGAAGAACGCACGCGGAGATCTCCGTCGCCGTCGGAAAGAATCGGACGACCGTCACGAACCTCCTGCGGCTGCTCCAGCTTCCCGAGTCCGTACTGAACCTCGTGGCCTCGAGCCAATTGACTTCGGGTCACGCCCGAGCGCTGCTCAAAGTCGACAGCCCGGAAAAGCAGATCTTCCTCGCCGAAACCATCGTCCGGGAAGGGTGGAGCGTTCGCGAAGTCGAACGAGCGACGTCAGCCGAGGAGGAACCGACTGACGCGCCACCCAGGGAATCGCGAAACGCTGGTTCTCAGTCATCTCCATCGCGAGATCCCCAGGTCGTGCGCGTGGAAGACGCGCTGCGAACCGCGCTGGGAACCGAGGTTCGTCTCTCCCACACACCCAAGGGAGGAAAAATAGAGATCCGCTACTTCAGCACAGAAGAGCTGGAGAGGATCCTCGAGCTTCTCCGCATCGAAGTGCACTGAGCGGTGAGCTGACCGGCGGGAATCGTGAGCGACGATCGAATCTCCATCGTGATCGTTCCGCCAGGTAGTGGCAGGACGTTCCAGTGGTCCCTTCCGGTTCGGCAAGTGCGATGGATTGCGGTGTTCGCTGGTGCGGTCCTGCTGATGGGCTTGGTGAGCGTTGGATTGTCCGTGTCGCTCTGGGGTGACGCGCGCCGAGCCCAGTCCCTGCAGGCCGCAAACGATTCGCTAAGTATTGCGATATCTAGGATGCATGGGCTGGAAGAGCGCATTCAGGAGCTCGAGCAAGTGGAAGGAAAAATCAGGGGGCTACTTTCGGGTGACGTAGACGACCCTGGCGACGTGCCGCCTGACTCGATGGATGAATCGATCGAGTCGGCGATCCCGACTCGGCCATCAGGGCCTTGGAGGGCGACGCAACCGAGCAGGCTCCCATGCGATGGTCCGATCTCGCGGGGGTTTCGCCAGTCGGGGCCATCGCCGCATCTCGGAGTCGACATTCCAGGCAGGATCGGAACGCCCGTTCTTGCTTCCGGCGGCGGCATCGTGAAATCAGTGGGACGTGAAGAGGTGTTCGGAGAGGTCGTCATCCTGGATCACGGAGGCGGCGTCGAGACTCTCTATGGCCACAACGAGAAAGTCCTGGTGGCGCCAGGGGATTCGATCCGTGCCGGACAAGTAGTCGCGCTCTTGGGAAACACCGGTCAGAGCTCGGCGCCGCATGTCCACTTTGAAGTGAGGGTCGACGGGAAGGCAACGGATCCCGGTGCCTTCGTGCCGGAGCTCCACAACAGAAACTGAGTTGAGTCACGCTGCGATCGACACATCCGTCCAGTCAGAGAACAGTGCATGCAGGGAGGAACCATGTTCGGAAAGTCAAATGACGCGGCCCCGCGGGTGATTGCAGGAGATCATCACGCGCAGTCGATCCTTCAAGAAGGGGTCGTCGTCAGAGGAGAGCTCGAGGCAAAGGGGGACGTACGGCTCGATGGGCGGTTGGAGGGAAAGATCATCGTGAGCGATCGGCTCACGATCGGAACCACCGGCTCGCTCATCGCCGAAGTCGAAGCAAACGAAGTCGTCGTGATGGGGAAGTTCGAGGGCAGTATCCGAGCCCGGAACCGGTTGGAGCTCAAGAAGGGAGCCCGCGTGGTCGGGGACATCTCGACCGCCAACCTGATCATCGAGGAGGGTGTCTACTTCGAAGGCAACTCCAAGATGAGCGACGGTCGGGAGCGTCCGAAGGAAGGCGAGATCCTGTCGATCGACAAGAAGGCCTCCGCATCCAAAGAGCTTCCCAAGGCGATGCCCTGACGGGCCCCTGCCACCGTGCTGCATCGGATCCCGGAGCCTCCATTCGCCCCGGGATCCGATCCAGCCCGCTCGAGAACCGAACCGCAGGACGCATCAATCCGATCCAATGCGTTGTCGGTGGCCCCGCCGCAGGGCGACACCGGGGTCGACCCGAGTCCTCAGCCCAACGATCCAAGCGAACATCGACGGAGGCTTCTGGTCGATATGAGCCCAACCGATCTTGGCCTCCAGTTGACGCGAACGCCTCCCGGATTACGACCAATCCATTTCTACTGATTCGAAGTGCTGGATCAACAACATGCCCGGATGCCGACTTTACAACGAGATTGGGGTTATATTTCGGACCGATTGCTCTGCAATGAGAGTCGGTGCGCGCAGGGATACCGAGGCGGCGGGTGGACCCGGGGGCGGACATCCGTGGACCAGGTCGTGTGGGCCGAACGCGCAAAACCGGGTGATTGCGCACTCGAATCCGGGAAAATGCCAAGGGATGGCATGATCGGGAGACATGGCGCCGACCCGCCGAGACCGAGGGAATCCAAGCAGGTGCCAAGAAGAGGGAGGGCGGGGAAGCGCCGAGAATCTCGAACCGACCTCCCACGCGGCACGAGGGACCCGAGGGGCATGGCAGGACCTGGCGCCCCTCAAGAACACCTCGAGAATTCCCCAACCCCAAAACCCCACAAGGCAATGGCGGGCCTCGCTGACCGAATCCGCGTCATCCTGGAGGTCGATCATGGGACCCGCAGGGGCCGTGCCGGTCACCTGGACGACGGACCCGGATGGCGCGGCTGTTGACACTCCGAAATACCGACTCCTATAGTTCGGGCTTGGATCGGGCCAGATGCTGCCGAGCGCCAGACGGGGCGGACTCCCACCTCTCGGAGTCGTTTCCATGCAACGCGTTGGCTAGCGTGCCGGGACGCCCTCGCGACATTCCCACCGGAACAGGGGAAGTGGGGAGCTGGACGTTTCACGGCCCCGCCCCGCCGGATCCGTGTGACGGGAAGCAGCCCGCCGGATTCGCGCGCCCAGACGACATCGTACCGAACGGGGTTGGGAATAGTGAGGAGTAGCCGTTGTCAACGATGAGTCTTGTTCGGAGTGCGCTGCTCCTGGGTTCCATCGGGTTGGTGTTGCTATCCTGCTCGGAAAAGGGCGGCACGCTCGAGGTCGATAGCCAGGGTCCGACGGTCCAGGTTCTCTATCCTCCGTATCAGATCGGAGACGAGTTTACGGTCTCCGACTCGGTCGATGTCTACATCGGAGCGATCGACAACGATGCCGTCCGCGAAGTCTCGACGTGGTACTCGCGTCCTGGCGAAACGACGCGGCGACCGATCGCGACGACCTCCACGGTCGTGTCGCGCGCCGAGATTCCTGATTCGGTCTCCCAATACTTCGATATCCCGGCGAGCTGGAACATCTACCGGACGCGCTGGCGGACGCTCAACATCACGAGCGGAATTCGCCCGCAGTTGTTCGCAACTGCCGAGGATCCCTCCGGGAACTCCGGCTTCTCCGACGTGGTCACCGTCTTCGTGCTCAATCGCGGCCAGGAGTTGGTGCCACCGATCGCGGATTTCATCGTTCGTCCGCCCGAAGGAGAAGTCACCATCGATTTCACCTTCGACGCCATCGGTCCGGATCCCGACAACCCGTTGACACACGATCGCATCGATCTGCCGTCCTCCATCCAGGTTCGATGGGACTTCAACGGAGACTTCATCTGGGATGTGGATTGGGACGCGGAAGCGACCGCGGATCAGCTCCAAATCTACCACTACCAAGGACCCGGCCAGTACGGGGCTCGACTCCAGGCCCGGAACACGTACGTCGAGGACCTGAGCATCATCAAGACGGTCATCGTCACGGTGAAGCCGGAAGGTGGCTTCGTCGATCCGCCGGCGTCCATGGACGGACAGTTCGTGACCCTGAAGTCGGGGCGGTACCCTCGCGGGGCCACGGATCCCCGCGGCGCGGACGAGGACGAGTTCCCGGCGCACCAGGTCAACCTGCCGTTCGACGTGAAGATCCTTCAGCGCGAGGTCACGAACGCGGAGTACGTCTACTACCTCGATGCGGACAGCGCTCTGGTGACCCGAGCCGGCCACGTCAAGCCCGAGGTGATCTTCGATGCGAATCGCATCTACAACAACGCCGAGGGCGACAGCGCGTGGCTGTACCTGACTCTCGACGACTCGCGGATCTTCTATGATCTCGACCAGCAGGAGTTCCGTGTCGAGCCGGGATACGACGATCACCCCGTCATGGGAGTCACCTGGCGCGGGGCCCGTGCGTTCGCCGTGCGTTACGGACTTCGTCTCCTGACGGAGGCGGAGTGGGAAGCGGCTGCTCGTGGGAGTCATCCGGACTACCGCTACTCGTTCGGCCCCGAGATCACCTCGGGGGATCCGACCGGGAAGAAGCGGGTCAACTACGTCGGAAGCGGCGATCCTTTCGAGGGAGACCGCGGCACGACGCCCGTCATGTATTACGACGGTTTCCCGAACTCCGAAGGGTACGAGACCATCGACACACACAGCGACCTCGACGGTGGCATCGGATGCTACGACATGTCGGGGAATCTCGCCGAGTGGTGCGAGGACTGGTACGGTCTCTACCCGACCGAACCCATTCAAACCAACCCGCAGGGCCCGCTGGACGGAGCCTTCAAGGTCGTGCGCGGCGGGAGCTACCTGAGCACCGCGCTGGGCGTGCGAGTCACCAGTCGAGAGGCAGACCATCTCCCGGACGTCAGTTA
>JAGQHR010000806.1 GCA_020431745.1 Candidatus Eiseniibacteriota bacterium | reverse complement strand
TCCCGGGCCCTTCCGGCTTCGAGATCACGACCTTCCGGAGCGACGGCGACTACAGCGACGCCCGGCATCCCGACACCGTGACCTTCAGCGCTTCGCTGGAAGACGATCTGATCCGGCGCGACTTCACCGTCAACGCGCTCGCCTTCGACCCGACGGCGGCACGGCTGGTCGATCTCGGGAACGGGCTCGCCGACCTCACCACCCGCACGCTGCGCACGGTGGGAGATCCCGCCGCGCGCTTTCGCGAGGACGCGCTCCGGCTCCTGCGCGCCGTGCGGTTCGCGGCCACGCTCGACTTCGCGATCGAGCCGCACACCATGCGCGGTATCGTCGGCAGCGCCTCCGGCATCGTTCGCGTCGCCCCGGAACGGATTCGCACGGAGCTCGACCGCATCCTCGAGCTGCCCCGCCCGAGCCGCGCCTTCGTCCTGCTCTTCGAGACCGGCCTCCTGCGGCGCATCCTCCCCGAGCTCGCGGCCTGCTACGGCGTGGCCCAGAATCCGCACCACGCCTTCGACGTCTTCCATCACTCGCTGGCCGCACTCGATCGCTCGGACCCGGGCAACCCCGTCGTGCGCCTCGCCGCGTTGCTGCACGACGTCGGCAAGCCCGAAACGCGCGCGGAGTCCGACTTCACCGCGACGTTCTTCTCGCATCAGCTCCGGAGTGAGGAACACGCGGAGCGGATCCTCCGGCGCCTTCGCTATCCGAACCAGATGCGGGACGCCGTCGCCCACCTGGTGCACCATCACATGTTCCACTACACCGAGGAGTGGACCGACGCGGCGGTCCGTCGATTCCTGCGCCAGGTCGGTCCGGATCGTGTCGAGGATCTGTTCGCGATGCGAGCCGCCGACACGTTGGGGAACGGGCTCCGCACCCGTGTCGCGCCGGAGCTCGCGCGTCTCCGGGAACGGATCGATCTGGAGGTGACCGCAGCGAACGCGCTGAGCATCCGCGATCTGGCCGTAGGCGGAAACGATCTGATGGCGACCCTCGGCCTGGCGGCGGGTCCGCGGCTCGGCCGCATCCTCAACGGGCTCCTCGAGGCGGTGCTGGAGGATCCGGCCCGCAACAATCGAGCCCAACTCCTGACGCTCGCGGAGACGCTCGATCGCGAGCTCGACTGACCGAGGCGGTTTGCCCCCGCGCGGGGTGGGTGACGTCAGTCGCGCGGGCCGAAGAACTCCTCCGGTCCGAATGGAATCGCCTCGTCGCTCAGGAACGGCTCCCCATACTTCGCGGAGATGCGGATGCCGTGGTAGCGACGCAGGACCGAAAGCAGATCGAGGATCTTGTTCTCGGCGCGATGGATCGCCATCTGCGTCTCGTAGGCTTCGATCGCGCGCCAGACGTCTTCGATGACATCGCTCACATCGACGACCACCGTCGGCGAGAGATGCTTCGGCACCATGTAGTAGTAGAGGAACGGGACATCGTGCGGCGGCAGCTCCGGCATCACGTTGACGAAGCGGGCGAGCTTGAGACCGTCGCGGGCGAGCAGGCCGGTCGCATAATGATCGACGTTCGCGCTCCCGTCATGATGTCCGAAGGGATTCGTATGGTAGGGCGCGAAGACGACCCGCGGCTTGGCCTCGCGCACGATCCGCGCGATCTTCAGCTTCCCTTCGTAGTCGTTGGTCACTCCGGTGTCGGGAAAGTCGAGCATCCGTCCCGTCGTGCCCATGACCGCGTTGGCCGCCTCGAACTCGCGACGCCGCGTCTCGGGAGTTCCGTAGGTCCCCTTCTCGCCGCGGGTAAGGCTGATCGTAAGGACGCGCTTGCCGCTGCGCACCAGCTTGATCAAGGTCCCGGCGATCGACATCTCGATATCGTCCGGATGGGGGCCGAAGACGACGACGTCAAACTGCTCTGCCATGCACTCTCCTACTCGGTAGCCCCGACTCGACGGGTGGGAAAGGAACGGCGGCGCCGATCCTCCGTGTTCTCTTTCAGCCGATCGATTTGTCCCAGCAGCTTGCGGCGCAGGTCTTCGGGGAGCGGCCGCACTTCCCGCGCCGGTGCGCTGACCGCACGCGGTCCGGAGGACGAGCCCGCTCCGGTCCGGCCGGTCGCGCCGGACGCTCCCCCGCGCGGCCGGATGTCGCGCGAAGTGGACTCTCCGTCGCGTCCGCTTCCAGCGCCGCTGCCTTCAGGCTCTTCCGTCGCGCCCTCCGCGCCAGCGGCCACCGTGGCGGCCGCTTCCCGAGCCTTGGCCACCAGTGCGGCGGCCCGCCGGGCCCGCGGCTCGGGAAGAGGAATGCGCGCCCGGTAGTCCGCGTGCCCGAGGGCCGCGTGGAGGAG
>JAGQHR010000805.1 GCA_020431745.1 Candidatus Eiseniibacteriota bacterium | reverse complement strand
GCGGCTGGTCCACCGAGTGGTAGACGACCCGCACGGGCAGGTTCGGCTTGTTCAGCCGGACCCGATCCTGGACCACGATCCAATCGGGACGCAGGTAGATCCAGCGCCGCAGCACCAGGTTGGTCTTGGCGCTCGCGTAGGCGGGAGTGGCGTCACCCTCCACCATCACGTAGTCGGAAGTCGACTCGTACTTGGTGATCTCTCCGCGATAGCCATAGAGCCCATTGCACTCCGGCCACCGCGCCTCGCCTGCGGCGTCGTCCGAGTCGGTCTGCCCACCGTCGTTCGGCTTGATGATCTCGTCGCCCCAAACGTTGGTGAAGCTCCCGAAATCCTCGCTGGGATCGTAGATGAGCACGGTGTTATGGGCGACCGATCGCGTGTAGTACGTGTAGTAGTGGTTGGCCAGATCGTGGAAGCGGTGCCCGGAGTCGATGATCAGGTTGTCGTCGCCGCGCGTGACGTAGAAGTGGTTCTGCGTCCGGTGACCGACCTGGTCGGTGCCGTTGAAGAAGCCGAGCGTGACATCCGAAGAGTTGCTTCCCATCGTCCAACCGGACCGATCGAGGACGAATCCCGCCACCGGGTCGTAGTAGTCCTTGGCCAGACCAGCCGGCGGGTTGGCCGGTGCGTTGGGATCGTGCCAGGCGAGCGCCATCGTCGCGTCGCGGCCGCCCAGCCCTTCGTCGTTGACCAGCAGGTTCGCCATGTACTGGGCGTCGCGATCGCCCAGGAAGGCCCCCGCATACGAGAAGTAGGCCCCGGGCTCACTTTCCGAAGTGTTGTACTTGCCCGGCATCTTGGCCCAGCGGAAATCGGGCCGCATGCGCGCCATCCAGAAGCGTCCGGTATTCCGGTAGTAGTTGGAGGAAAGCACCGACCCCTGATAGTCGGTCGATCGATCGAGCGCATCCACGAAACAGAGCAGGGTCATGATGCGGAGACCGGCGTATCCGTCGATCGCGCTCTCCGGCGACGAACGGTCCAGGCAGGGGATAAAAAAGTCCTCGAACTGCGCGATCGACTCTTCCAGATTCGCGATGACGGCAGCGTTCTGAGAAGCCGTCCCGTCGTTCGCGATCGCCATCATGTACGACCAGTTGTAATCCCGGATGAACCAAGCCTGATGGTAGTCGGGATGGACGTTCACGTTGGGATAGAGCGCGGCATAGATCGTCGAACGCTGCGACGTGCTGAGCCGGGCGTAGCACCAATCGTAGACGAGAGAGATCGCGGAGGAACGGGCCGGGCCATCCCCTTCTCCGGAAGTGTCCTGACCGCGGGAGATCATGTCCATGGCGATGCTGATGGCCGCGTCCCCGAACCGGTTCTCCCCGGTGAGCAGGTAGATCGCCGCGTAGTCGTCCGCGTCGTAGGAGTTCCGGCGGCCATCTTCCAGCCGGTTCGCCGCCCACGCGTAGTAATCGTCGAAGAGCGCGGCGTGGGGCCCATTGATGCGGGCCCGAACCGTCGCGAGGTCTGCGGCATGGAACACGATCCGCGGATGTTGGGAGTCGACGTTGAGCGCGAACACCGGGGACAGCGCCCCGCTCCCCAACAGGCACAGCGCGAGCCATGCCGACTTGGCGCCCAGCGTCACGCGGGCGAATCCGCCGATTCTCGCGGTCATTGCGATCCCTCGCTCACACAAGCGGTTGGCCATCACTTCCTCCGCATCACCACGAAGCGGTCCCGGTAGACGACGGTCCCCGTGCGGAGCACCAGGAAGTAGGTGCCGGCCGCCACGTGCTGGCCGTCCGCGAGCCGAGTGTCCCAGCTCCACTCCAGGGAGCCCACCGTTTTCGTGCCCAAGTCTTCACGATAGAGCATCCGGCCATCGATGCCGTAGATGGTTGCCTGCACCGGTCCCGCCTCCGCCATCGAGAAGGCCACCTTCATCTGATCGACCACCGGGTTCGGGTAGAGCGCAAGCATCACATCGGCCCACGGATCCACTTCGACTTCGATCGGATCCAGGTAGAGATGGTTCGTCCCCGTGCCGAGCGCCTCGATCCAGTACCGGTAGACACCCGACTTCGGCAGCGGAGATTCCGTCCACGAGTGCGGACCCGGCCCCTTGATGATGGTGGGGGTCACCAGCACCGCCCCCGGTCCGGGTTGCGGGGTCTTTTCCGGGTCGGCGGATTCCGGTCCGGACGCGCTCGCACCGCCTTCGGGCGCTGCGGTGAGGACGACTTCGCGATAGACACGGAATCCCTTGAGATCGGGGCCCGGCTCGACCTCCCAACGGATCACGAGCTCGTTGTGCCGCCGGTCGACGGGGTCGGCACCGTGGCTCACCACGGAGGTCAC